>NZ_MKKF01000048.1:0-223802 GCF_001942435.1 Serinicoccus sp. CNJ-927
TCTTCCGCCTCCTCCCAGCACCCGATACCACCGCCCACCCCCGAGACGAGGAACTCGAGATGGTCGCCTGATCGACTTGACGATCTATAGGAGCATCAATGCGGCCGCGGAGGCGCTCAACCGCGTCTTCAAGACCGAGCTCATCCGCCGCCGCGGCCCCTGGAAGACCCTCGAACACGTCGAGCTCGAGACCCTGCGGTGGGTCGACTGGTACAACACGACCCGCCCGCACTCATGGTGCGACTACCTCGCACCCGCAGCGTACGAACACGACCACTACGCTGCCCACAACCCTTCGCCGGCAACCGCCGCCGAAGCACACACGACTCTCCACTGAACCCGGGGCGGTTCAGGGAGCTGTTGGAGCGGCCCTGGCACGCGGCGCAGTTCCGGGCCGCGCTGGAGCGGGAAGCCGTCCGCGTCGAGGGCCAGGATGTGCAGGCCGAGCGCGAACGCCGCACCCGGGCCCGGGCCGAGCGGCGGTCTGGCTGCGGGTCGACGACGACTCCACCGCCACGCTCGCGGTCACCGGCCCACTGACCAGCCTGTGCGCGATATCCCAACGCCTGGACTCCTGCGCCAAGAGCCTGCGCAAGGCCGGCGACGAACGCACCCTGGCCCAGCTACGCTCCGACGTCGCCCAGACCCTCTGCTGCACGGCACCCTCACCCTCCCCCACCACGACCAGAGCCAGACCCAGGACCACACCCGGGCCCGGGGCGAGTGCCAGATCCGGGGCGAGATTCGGAGGCAGGACCCCTGAACCTGGCCAGTCCTTCTCGACGGTAAAGACACGCCAGTGCTGGATCCGTGTATTTAACACTAGTTCCAATTCCACCTAGTCCAGCATTCTCACGATGTTTTTAGCAAGAGTGGCGCGGCCAGGGCGCCAGGACATTCATCGACGCCTACAACATGGCGCATAAGCGCCCGCGTCTTGCGGACGTATCAGCATCACCCGAAGAAGGCTTACTCCCGCTGTCCCACACGTTCTACACGCTGGATCAGCGACTCCCCAACCCTGGGACCGCTGCCTGCCTCTTCGGTCGACAGGCGCTCAAGATCAGCAGCCACCTGCTCTTCAGGAACAGGCGCGGAGTTCGGAAATTTCATCGAGCCCGACTCCCAACTGAAAGTGTTGAGAAGGATGAGGACTTGCGCACCGTCCGTGACGTCGTCGGCCATGGCGACCACGTACTCCTCACCGACGTTCATGCGAATCGCACCCTCTGGCGCTGCCGGTGATCTCTGGCCGTCAACCTCAACGAACCCAGGAAAAGTGTAGATAGACAGCTGGTCACCAGCGGATACCCGTGTGACGGCCTGCGGGTGCTGCCAGACAACCTGCTCGACGCGCACGGTAAGGTCACGACCGAGCTCCACCTCACCAGGACCCGCTGAACTCGTGTTGCGCGCCTCTTCTCCGACCACGGAAACCGCCAAGACGGAAGACCCCCAGCGGGCTATGTCCCCCAGCGACGCCGCCGGCACAATCGGTGTTCCGGCTTCCCGGACCGCTGTCGTTTCAGCTGCGTTCTCACCTGAACTGACAGCCGCTGGAGCGTCAGAACTATCCTCACCTCCAGTTTCTGAAACCGACGCACCTCCACAAGCCGCCAAGGCGAATAGGGCCACGGCAAGTGCGCCAGTTTTGGCCTGGGTCAGCATTCTCTCCACTTGGCTCATCTCCTTGTGGTCTAGTACATCCGATCCGCTTCCCACAGGTTGTGTTCACCAATGAAACGCATCTGGCCATCGAGTGGCTGCGTTCGCATGCAACCCAGATCGAGGTTTTGGTTGGCTACCTGAGGGTTTGACTGATTCCCATGCAGAAGACCGATAGTATGCCCTGTCTCATGACATACCACCGCCTTCGCTAAGTTATAACCGCCTTGATAAACGTCTGGTCTTACTCTGACTTGGTACGCCCCACACCTAAGCCAATTCACCGCCGTCAGGCAATCAGTATTAGCCAGTGTATTTGTATCCGTTAGCGTATTATCCGGCCAGAAATGAACGTCAGTCTCCAAGTAGGAAAGTGAAGTGTCCCTAGCCGTATTGAGGTCTGTTGTACCCCAGTCGTTCATTGACGAGACAGCCGCGTTCAGAAAACTTGAACTATACCCATTGGGTAAGAAACCATGTGTGAGTCGCATTGTCCGCTCGGCAGACATCCTGACGAGGGCTTCCTTGCCTACAGTCGTCTAGTCCCGGATTCTGATAAGCGTTGTCGACCCCGTGATGAGCGTGAGCCGGCACTGCAGCTCCGAGCACCAACAGACAGACAGCAGTCGTACGAGTGGTTATCGATACTCGCTTTGTCACCCTTGATCCCACCATCAGTGCTGAAGTTACTCCCGGTTTCGAGGCCCGTCAACCGTTGGATCGTGAGGACTATGCGGCGAAGGATGAGCAGGGCCAGGCCATTGGCGTGGGGATGCGGTCAGCGTGTAGGTGAGGGAGCCGTTGGGTATTGCCGTTACTAGTAGAACGAACACGACTAGCGAAGTTGTCTCATGGCGGATTGGCTGGACGCGCGTCTTTCGAACCCACCTTGCCGGTCCCTCATCGGTAACCCGTAGAGAGACGTTCCTAGCGGCGACGCTGGGGTTGCCGCTGGGCCTGCCTGGCTCGCGCGGGGGCGCCCTGGTGGCCGCGAGAGCCGCGGTGCCAGGTCGCCGCGTCCGGGGGCACCCCCTGGGCGCGGTCGGTGAGCAGGCGGGCGTCCACGGCGTCAGGCGGCAGGCTGTTCGTGTTCTGGAGCCGGGACCGCAGCGCGTCGCGCCGTTCGGGGGTATCCCACTGCTTGGCCCACGTGGACTCCCGGCCGCGGTCGGCACTGTTCGCGCCGGTGGCGCGCAACCGCTCGGCCCGGTCGTTCGCGCCGTCCCGCTCGTCGACGGCCCGGCCCTGCAGGTCCTGCACCGCCGCGAGCCGGGACGTGGCCCACTCGTGATCCGGCGCGCTCTTCGGCTCACCGTCAGGGCCAGGGACGGCAGCGTCCTCGACGACCCCCTGGAGACGCTCGGCCTCCCGGCCGAGCTCGTCGGCGTAGGAACCGAACTGGGCGACCTCCCACTCCGCCTGAGCCAGCGGTGAGGCCGCCCGTGCCTGGGCCTCGGCGCTGGACTCTGCCGTCTGGATCAGGTCACGCACCGTCAGCTGGTCCGGGTCCTGGATCCCGAACCGGTCCGCGAAGCCCTCCCGCATCATCTGGGCCCGGTCCGCCCTCGGGAGTGGGGCGCCGGACGCACTCCTGCGGCACGACGAGGCACATGATCCCCTCATCACTCCTGGGGGCCTCGAGGCCATCGCGCAGATCATCACCGCCCAACCCGACATCTGCCTGCAGGTCGTCATCCCTTGGGACACCCTGACCGGTCGGCCCGCCTGCTCCACCTGCCGGCCAGCCGTGCCCGATACCGCTACCGCCCGCGGGCACGGTCCACCCGGTGATGACGATCCGGCCGGCCTCAGACCGGGCCAGGGCCATGGTGCATCAGCGTTCCGGTGATGCTGTCGGTGAGGCCCTGGGGCGCCACCCTGCCTTCATCACCCCCGGGCACGCCCGCGAGCTCGCTCTCGCCCCGGGCACGACCCTGTCGAGGTTGCTGGTCGACCCGGCCGACGGGCGACTGATCGAGCGCAGCATCAGCTCCTACCGCCCGGATGCGGCGATGCGCCGCCAGGTGATCGCCGCCGACGTCTACTCCCGGGCACCGGGAAGCCGCACCCCCGCAACGTCATGCGAGCTCGACCACGAGACCCCCTGGGGCACCGGCGGAGCGACCAGCGAGACCAACCTGACCCTGAAGGACGTCCGCAGCCACCAGTTCAAGACCGACCAGTGGTGGACCAACACCCTGACCCCCCGACGAGACCTCACCTGGCAGACACTCCTGGGCCAGGTCGAACGCACCCGCGGCCACGACTACCGCCAATACCTCCCCACCCACCGCACCCCGGCCGACGAATCCCACCGCCGGACCGACGACAGCCACGACCACACCAACACCGACGAAGCCCGCGACCAGACACGAACCGGCACCCCGTCACCCCCGCCCGACGACAACCGCACCCCGACCCGAACCGGCGCCCCGACCCGAACCGGCGGCTCGATCCCCACGTTCGAGGACGACCTCGACCTGGCCTGCCGCGCGCTCTACACCGCCCTGGCCCACCGCGGCACCGCCGCCCTGCTCGCCGACACCGACGACGCCGACGGCGCCACCGACCACGACCCCCGGCTCACCGGCTGGATCACCCTCACCCACCGCGGCCAGGACGGACAACGACGCGGCGGACCACCCGAGGACCTCGACACCCTCCCCACCCTCCTCGGCTTCAGCCCAACCCCCGAACACGCGACCGAGACCGATGAGAAGGGACCGCGGCAGCCCTGGGATGGGCAGCCCGACGCCCCACCACCCTTCTGAGCCCGCCCGGAGCCACCGTGGTGACCATGCCTCGCACCATCGCCACCACGACCGGCGTCGACCTGCGAGGTGCTGGACGGCGAGGAGGCCCTCGAGCCGCTGGTCGACTACTTCCGCAGCATCTCCGGCGAGCACACCGGCTGGGAGGAGTACCGCCAGGCGAGGCGCGACCAGGGCAAGTCCCTGCTACGGGTCACCCCCACCCGGTGGTCACCGATCGCGACCGGTGGCTTCCCACCGCACCTGGCCGACGACGACAGCTGAGTCGAGCGGTCGCCGCCGAGTCCCCTCCGTGCCGCACGGCTGGCCCGACAAAAAGTGCGGGTGGCTCCAGCTACCGACCCAGCCAGGGTGCCGCCGCGTCGCGGTGCGACTGCTGCTTGTCCTCGGCCATGCCCTCCCAGGTGCGCACCGCGAAGTTCGCCCGGCTGTTGGCCTCGAAGACCTCGCGGTGGTCCTCGACGAACGTCCAGTAGAGCCCGTCCCACGTCTCCCGCCAGTCCCCCGCCGGCAGGTCCGACATCTTCCGCAGGTAGTTGCTGCCCGAGACGTAGGGCTTGGTGGTGATGGCGTCACCGGCGGCGAACTGGCTCATCGCATACACGTTCGGGACCATGACCCAGTCGTAGGCGTCGACGAAGAGCGCCATGAACCACCGGTAGACCTCGTCCGGGTGCACCCTGAGCAGACACAGCGCGTTGCCGAGCACCATGAGCCGCTCGATGTGGTGGGCATACCCCCGCTCCAGCACTCGTCGGATGACGAGGTCGACCGGCTCGAGACCCGTCTCACCGGTCCACCACGACTCGTCCAACGACCGCCCGTGCTCGAGGACGTTGCTCGTGCGCATCCGGCGGCCCCAGAGCCGGTACGTGGCCCGCATGTACTCCCGCCAGCCGATGATCTGACGCACGAAGCCCTCGAGGCTGGGCAGCTCCACGTCGTGCTCGTCCGCCGCGGCCAGCGCCCGCTCCAGCACCTGGTCGGGGTCGATGAGCCCGCAGTTCAGCGCTGGCGTGAGCGCGGCGTGGAAGATCACCGGGTGCTCGGCGCTGATCGCGTCCTCGTAGGGCCCGAACTGCATGAACCGCTCGTCGAGGAACCGGCGCAGCGCCGCGTCCGCCTCGCCCGGTGACGTCGCCCAGGAGAAGGTCCCCGGGTCCCCGGGGGCGTCCGGGAAGTGCTCGCTCACCCAGTCGATCGCCTCGGTGACGCGGGTATGCCGTCGCGCCGGCCCGAGCGCGGGGTCCGGGACGGGGTGTCCGGCGGGCAGCTTCTTGCGGTTCTCGGTGTCGTAGGACCACCGGCCCCCGACCGGCTGGTCACCGTCCATGAGCACGTCCAGCCGGCGTCGCTGCCAGGCGTAGAAGTGCTGCATCCGCGCGCCGCCGGTGGAGAAGTGCTCACGGATCTGCTCGCGGGTGGTGAGGAAGGCGGGGGTGTCGAGCACGTCCTCGGCGCGCAGCTCGTAGCCACCCTCGCGCAGCTGGTCCCGGCAGTGCCGCCCGAGCCAGTCGTCGGCGACGTCCAGCACGCTCACCCTCCCGGGCGAGAGCCGTTCGACGAGCTCCACCAGGGCCTCGCCGCCGGTCCGGTCCGGGGAGGACTCCACGACCTCGACATCCAGCCCCTGCTCCCGGGCACGGTCGACGAAACGGCGGGTGGCCGCGCGGTGCAGCACGAGCTTGTGCGCATGGAAGGGGTACTGCCGGTAGAGCAGGTCGTCCTCCACCACCACGAGCACCGTCCCCTCCGGCACCCGCAGCTGCTCCGCGTGCAGCTGGTGGGGGTAGACGAGCCGGACCTGCGTCGAGCCGCTCACGCCGCGACCCCCGCCACCGGCGCGACCACCTCGTGGTCCGGGTCCCACCAGCGCAGGCCCTGCACCGTGAGCGTCGTGCGCGCGACGGCGCCGTCGTGCGTCTCGGTCCGGGATTCCGGGCCGGCCGCCGTCGCGAGCAGCTCCAGCGCCTCGCCCGCCCGGGCCAGGCTCAACCGGGTGGCCAGGGTGACGTGCGGGATCCACGGCCGCTCGTCCGCACCCGACCACGCGTGGGTCACCCGGGCCTGGGCGACGCGGGCCTCGAGCGGGGCGGCCACGAGGTCGGCGACGCTCACCCGTCGTCCGCCGAGCAGGACGAGGCCGTCGACCCGCAACGGCAGCGGCAGCAGCGGCGCCCAGAGGTCCTGCGCGACGCGCAGCACGTCCGCGTCCGGCGCGACCTGCGACGTGGCGACGGTGAGGTGCGGGCGGTGGGTGCGTCCTTGGTGCCGCGCGAGCGACGCGATCCCGCCCTCCTCGAGGGCCTGCCAGCGTCCGCGGACCCGCGCGTCGTCCTCCGGTGAGAGCACCAGCTCCAGGGCGTGCTGCCGGCTCACGCAGCCCGTTCCTGCGCCCGGTCGCGGCCCACCCCGGCCATCGCCCACCGCACCGTCGAGGTGCTGGCCCGACCGAGCGGCCGCAGCACCCCGCGCGAGAGCGTCGGCGACGCGGGCAGCCCGAGTTCGGCCCGCGCATACCTCGGCAGCAACGCGACTCCCCCGGCGGCGATCGCCCAGTAGCCGGGCCTCGACGCCAGCGGCAGCGGCGGCTCCACGAGCAGGAAGCGGGCCGCCTCCCGGGCCTGCTCGGTGGCCTCGAGCTCGGCGCGGTATGCCGTCAGCTCACCCTCCAGCGCCCGCACCGTCCGCGGCGGGTCGACCACGCCGAGGTGCCCGGCGGAGACCCCGGCCTGCGCGACGTAGGTGTCCGCCTCGGACGTGCTGAGCGGGGTGCGCGCAAAGGCCTGGTAGGCGTGCAGGAAGGACCATGCCTCCGCGACGTGCACCCACCGCAGCAGGTGCGGGTCCGAGGCGCGGTAGGGACGCCCGAAGGCGTCCTTGCCCCGCACCCGCTCGTGGATCGCGCGGACGTGACCGATCGTGTCCATCGCGTGCTCGACGGTGCCGAAGGTGGTGGCCGCGAGATAGGTACTCGTCCGCTGCAGCCTTCCCCAGGGGTCACCCTTGTAGCCGGAGTGGCCCGCGACCCCCGCCATGGCCATGGGGTGGAGCATCTGCAGGAGCAGGGCCGCCACGCCGCCGGGAAACATCGCGGCGTCCGCGTGCACCCGCCAGACCGGGTCTTGCTCGGTGAACCAGCGCTCCCCCGGCGTGTCCCAGATGCGCGCGGCGCGCTCGCTCGCGTCGTCCCCGGCGACCCGGGCGCGCAACGCGCTCCCGAGCGCAGTCTGCAGCCGAGCGAGAGTCATCGTGCTCCTCGTGTATGCCTGGGACAGACGCTGGACAAAGCGTCGACAGTCCCTACTGTCCCACGCGGGGACCGGTGCCGCCACGCCAGACCGGCGGCGACCGGGAGCGGCAGGTACGGTCGGCGCATGTCTCACCCCACCTTTCCCGGCACCGACCGCACGTTCCTCCCCGTCAACCTGGGGGGCAACCCGTTCGGCTGGACCGCCGACGCCGAGGCCAGCTTCGCCGTGCTCGACGCCTTCCTCGCGGCAGGCGGGTCCTTCGTCGACACCGCCGACATGTACTCCGCGTGGGCCGAGGGCCACGAGGGAGGCGAGTCCGAGCGCATCATCGGCCGCTGGATGGCCGAGCGCGGCAACCGCGACGAGGTGCTCGTCGCGACCAAGGTGGGCAAGAAGCCCGGCCGCCAGGGACTGGCCCGCGACACCGTGATGACCGCCCTGGACGAGTCGTTGGACCGGCTGGAGACCGACCACGTGGACCTCTACTACGCGCACACCGACGACGACTCGGTCGACATCGCCGACCAGGTCGCCACCTTCGACGAGGTGGTGCGCAGCGGCCGGGCCCGCACGATCGGCCTGTCCAACTACGCCCCCGACCGGCTGCGCGCCTTCCTCGAGACCGCCGCCGAGCAGGGGGCGAGCGTCCCGACCGCGATCCAGCCGCGCTACAGCCTGGTCTCCCGCGCCGACTACGAGCGCGACCTCGCCCCGCTGGTCGCGGAGTTCGGGCTGGCCGTCTTCAGCTACCCCGCGCTCGCCTCGGGCTTCCTCACCGGGAAGTACCGCACCGAGGAGGACTTCGCCGGCAACGCCCGTGGCGGCGCCGCGCGGCGGTATGCCGACGCCGGCGGCCTGGCGGTGGTGGACGTGCTCGTCGAGGTGGCGCAGCGGCACGACGTGCAGCCCGCGACCGTCGCCCTCGGGTGGGTGCTGGCGAAGGGCGTCACCGCCCCGATCGCCTCCGCCTCCCGCCCCGAGCAGCTGGAGCCGCTGCTGGCAGCGACCTCGCTCCAGCTGACCGAGGCGGACGTGCGCGAGCTCGACGAGGCCTCGTCGAGCTTCTGACCGGGGTGCCGGCGCGGGACGCCGCTGCCTCGTCGTCGCGGCGTGCCGGGGATCCTGGCCCCCGCTGTCGCTGGTCGTTATGCTGGCGGGGACCGGGGCGGGACACGGCGAAGGGGAGATCAGGATGGTCGGCGGAGAGCCAGCCGAGCTGAGGCGGTGCGGGCGCGACCTCGTGACCATCTCGCAGACGCTGCAGGCGGGACGCAGCTCCCTGGTCCGCGAGGGCGGGCTGCCGACCTCCGGGCTCGGCCTCCCGTCGCAGGACACCCAGGTCGCCGCTGCCTACGACCGCGTGATACGGGCGGTCGACGCCGCAGCCGGTCACCTGCAGCGCACCGTGATGCACGACGGTGGCCACCTGGAGCAGGCGGCGACCGACCTGGAGACCTCGCCGTCGCCGCGTGGGCTCCCCCCGCGTGGGGTGGGCGAGGACGGCCGGCCCGTGCTGGGTCGCGCCGAGCCGCACGGTCCGGGACAACGGCTGGACGTCGACCGGGGCGAGCTGCCACAGGCAGCACCGCACGAGCGCGGACCGGCGCTCGACACCGACAGCCCCGACCTGCCGCAGGCCGAACCGCACCAGCAGGGCCCGGCCCTGGACGTCGACCGGGGCGAGCTGCCCCAGGCCGCTCCGCACGAGCACGGCCCGGCCCTGGACGTCGACCGGGGCAAGCTGCCACAGGCGGCACCGCACGAGCGCGGACCGGCGCTCGACACCGACAGCCCCGACCTGCCGCAGGCCGAACCGCACCAGCGGGGCCCCAGCCTGGACGTCGACAGCCCCGGAGCCTCCGCATGATCACGCTCACCAAGGCCGACGTCTGGCACCTGCGGGCCCAGGTGTCCTGCCTGCAGGAGGCCATCGACGCGTGGGCCGCGATGCGGGACGCCGGGGGCAACGCCGGGGCCGACAGCTCCGACGTCACCACCCGCGTGGCGTCCGCCTGGGAGGGCAACCGTGCCGACTCCTACCTCGCCTACGCGCCGCGGGTCACCCAGGGCCTGGAGCTCGTGCAGGGCATGGCGCAGGCCGTCCTGACGCAGCTGCACGCCCTGCACGACCTCACGGCCTCGACCCAGCGCGACCTCGACGCGTCCTTCTCCCGGGTGAGCACGGTGGCCGCCTCGGTGCGCCGGCTCGACGGGCAGGTGGAGCTCGAGGTGCTCGACGAGGACGACGTGGAGCAGATCGAGCGGGAGCACGGACGCGCCCAGGAGATCGTCGAGCAGGCACGGCTCGAGATCGCCGAGCGCAGCCGCGCCCTGGAGGTCACCGCGGCGGACGCCGACTCCCTCGCCGCCGCCTGGGCCGGTCCGGCCGACGGCGCACCGCTGTGGGACACCCCGCTCACCGGCGCTCTGGACCCGCGCGTGGGCGTCATCCCGGAGGACCCGCCCTCGGTCGGCCCCGTCGAGCCACCGGTGGTCTCGCCGGAACCGCCCACCCGCGGGTTCGAGCAGCCGCCGGTCGAGGGCGCGGACGGTGGCCGGACGCACGACCCCAGCGGGGTCTGAACCCTCACACTTCGACGTCGTCCACGGACTCCAGGTCGGGCAGGTCCTCGAAGATCGCCGGCGGCTCGCGCCACGGGTCGTGCTCGCCCCGCCCCGCCTCGCGGACGGCCCCCAGCACCCGTTCCGGCGTGCAGGGTAGGTCGACGTGCCGCACCCCGAGGTGCGCGACGGCGTCGACGACGGCGTTCTGCACCGCCGGTGTCGAGCCGACCGTCGCCGCCTCCCCGATCCCCTTCGCGCCCAACGGGTTCCGGTCCGTCGGGGTCGTCGTGAGGCTGGTCTCCAGCTGGACCAGGTCGCCCGCGGTGGGCAGCGTGTAGTCGGCGAAGGTGGCGGTCACCGGGTTGCCGTGCTCGTCGTAGCGGAACTCCTCCCAGAGCGCCTGCGAGATGCCCTGCACGCACCCGCCGTGCTGCTGCCCGCGCACGAGCAGCGGGTTGACCACTGTCCCGCAGTCGTCGACGGCCACGTGCCGGAGCAGCCGCACCGCCCCCGTCTCGACATCGACCTCGACCACGCTCACGTGGGTGCCGAACGGGAAGGTCGACCCGTCCTGCGAGAAGTCGTGATCCACCTGCAGCCCGTCCCCCTCCTCGTGCGCCCGGCGGGCGACCTCCTCCCAAGTCACTCCCGCACCGGGGACGCCCCGGACCGCGAACCGGCCGTCCACCAGCTCGACGTCCGCCGCCGCCGTCTCCAGCAGGTCGGCCGCCGTGGCGATCGCCTGCTCGCGCAGCTCCTGCGCGGCCTCCAGCACCGCGCTGCCGCCGAGCTGCACCGACCGCGCCCCGCCGGTGCCGCCACCGCTGCGGACCTGCGCGGTGTCGGACTGCACGTAGGACACCCGCTCCAGTGGGAGGTCGAGGGCGTCGGCGACGAGCATCGAGAAGGCGGTCGCGTGCCCCTGCCCGTGGGCCGACGTCCCGGCCATGACGACGACCGAGCCGTCCGCACCGACCCGGATCCCGGCATAGTCCGAGCCGCCGAAGCCGGTGATCTCGACATAGCTCGCGATGCCGATGCCGAGCTGCCACGCGTCGCCCCGCTCCCGCCGCCGCTCCTGCTCGGCGCGCAGCTCGTCCACCCCGGCCGCGTCCAGCGCCGCCTGCAGCGTCGTGGCGTAGTCGCCGGTGTCGTAGTGCGCGCCGAACTTCGTCCGGTGCGGGAAGTCCTCCGGGGCGAGGACGTTGCGGCGCCGGAACTCCTCGGGAGGCAGGCCGACCGTCCGGGCCGCGTGGTCCATCGCCCGCTCCAGCATCGCCGCCGCCTCGGGTCGGCCCGCCCCACGGAAGGCGCCGGTGGGTGCGGTGTTGGTCATGACCGACAGCGCGTCGTAGCGCAGCCGCGGGATCCGGTAGGAGCCCTCGGACATCGTCCGGGTCGAGCCGCTGGCGAAGGACCCGCCGAAACCGGCGTACGCCCCACAGTCACCCACCAGCCGCGCCCGCATCCCGGTGATGCGACCCTCCTCGTCGAGCCCGACCTCGACGTACTGCACCTGCCCCCGGCTCGTCATCGACAGCATCGTCTCGCTGCGGGTCTCCACCCACCGGACCGGGCGGCCGAGCAGGCACGCCGCCCGCACCACGGCCGCGTGCTCCGGCGCGATCCCGGCCTTGCCGCCGAAGGCACCGCCCACGTGCGGGGCCCGCACTCGCACCGCGTCGGCGGGCAGCCCGGTCCAGCGGACCAGGAGCTTCTTCGCGAGGTGCGGGTGCTGGGTGGCGAGGGTGACGTCGAGTCCGGTGACCTCACCGTCGCTCAGGGTCGGGCGCGCGAGGATGCCGTGCCCCTCGATCGGGCTGGTCGCCATGCGGTTGTTCTCCAGGCGCAGCCGCGCGACCCGGTGCGCGCCCGCGAGCACGTCCGGCTCACCCTCGGGGTCCTTGACCGCGAGGACGACATTGCTCCCCATCTCGGGGAACTGCGTGGGTGCGTCCGGCTCCAGCGCGGCCTCCATGTCGACCACCACGGACAGGTCCTCGTAGTCCACGTCGACGAGGTCGCCGGCGTCGACCGCGGCAGCGCGCCCGGTCGCGACGACCAGCGCGACCGGGTCGCCGACGAAGCGCACCCGGTCGGTCGCCAGGGCGGTGCGCGGCACCCGGTCGTGGATCTGGGCGAAGGGCGGCACCGGCTCCTCGCCGAGCTCGGCCGCGGTGAACACCCCGACCACACCCGGTGCCTGCGCCGCGGCCGCGGTGTCGACGCCGCGGACCAGCGCGTGCGCCACCGGGCTGCGCACGAAGACCGCGTGCAGCACCTCGGGGTCGTCGAGGTCGGTGTCGCCGACGAAGGTTCCTCGCCCGCGCAGCAGCTCGGGGTCCTCGACCCGGCGCACCTCGGTGCCGAGGATGGAGGTCCCGCGCGTGGGTGTCGTCATGGGCCCATCCTGCCTCGACGGCCAGGGGTCGGCGACCGGCATGATGAGGGTATGCCTCCCGCCACCCTCGACCTGCTCGACCTGGACGCGCTGCTCACCGACGACGAGCGCGCCGTCCGCGACTCCGTCCGCCGGGCCTGCGCGGAGCACGTGCTCCCGCACGTCGCGGGGTGGTACGAGCACGGCGACCTGGCGCACGACCAGGTGCGCGGGCTGGCGCGGGAGTTCGGCCGGCTCGGCCTGCTGGGCATGCACCTCGAGGGCTACGGCTGCGCCGGCATGAGCGCGGTCGACTACGGCCTGGCCTGCACCGAGCTGGAGGCGGCCGACTCCGGCGTCCGGTCGCTGGTGTCGGTGCAGGGCTCGCTGGCCATGGAGGCGATCCACTCCTTCGGCAGCGAGGAGCAGAAGCAGTCCTGGCTGCCGTCCATGGCCGGGGGGGAGACGATCGGCTGCTTCGGCCTCACCGAGCCCGACCACGGCTCGGACCCGGGGTCGATGACCACCCGGGCGACCCGCGAGGGCGACGACTGGGTGCTCCACGGCACGAAGTCGTGGATCACCAACGCCCCCCTCGCCGACGTCGCCGTGGTCTGGGCGCGGACCGAGGACGAGGGGGTCCGGGGCTTCGTGGTGCCCACCGACACCCCCGGGGTGAGCACCCCGACGATCGGCCACAAGATGTCGCTGCGGGCCTCGGTGACCGGGCAGGTCGTCCTGGAGGACGTCCGTCTCCCGGGCAGCGCGCTGCTGCCCGGCGTCCGCGGCCTCAAGGGGCCGCTGGCCTGCCTCTCCGAGGCGCGCTACGGCATCGTCTGGGGCGCCATGGGCGCCGCGCGGACGGCGCTGGAGACCGCGCTGACATATGCCGGCGAGCGGGAGCAGTTCGGGCGGCCGATCAGCGCCTTCCAGCTCACCCAGGCCAAACTCGCCCGGATGCACCAGTCCTGGGCCACCGGCACCCTGCTCGCGCTGCACCTGGGCCGCCGCAAGGACGCGGTCGGCCTCCGGCCCGAGCAGGTCAGCGTCGGCAAGCTCAACAACGTGACGGCAGCCCTCGAGATCTGCCGCACCGCCCGCACGGTCCTCGGCGCCAACGGCATCTCCGGCGACTACCCGGTCATGCGGCACGCCAACAACCTGGAGTCGGTGCTCACCTACGAGGGCACGGAGGAGATGCACACCCTGGTCGTCGGGCAGGCGCTCACCGGGCAGCAGGCCTACCGCTGAGGGTCGACCTCGCGCGACCGGCCGACACCGACCCGGTCGAAGGCCACGAGCAGCCGGTCCTGCAGGACCGGCGCGAGGGACCGGGCATACGTGTCGGTGATGTGGCTGCCCTGGCGGTAGATCAGCACCCCGCCGACGACGGGCGGGCACCGGTCCTGGCCGGGGCAGACCCAGTCGTTCATCGTGACGAAGGTGGAGGTGGGGACCTCGGCGACGGCGCGCAGCAGCGGCCCGGTGCCGCTGCCGCGGTTGTAGTCGATCCGGCACCGCCCGAGGTCCTCCCGGTGCTCCGCGACGCACGCGTAGACCTGGGAACCACCCGGCTGGGGGGTGTCGGCGAGCGCGACCACCGGCACGCCCTCGTCGCCGAGCCGGCTCCACCGCTGTGTCATGCCGTCGGCGAGCGCCTCACCGGACAGTTCGCCGTCCGGACCGAGGCCCTGCGACTTCACCGAGGAGGTGAGCACGACGTCCGGCGGCTGGGCCAGCAGCTCCTGCATGACCTCGTCGCCCCAGTCACGGCAGGCCCGGGCCCTACCTTCCTCGTCGAACTGCACGAGGGTCGCGCTCCAGGGGCAGGCCGAGCGGTAGTAGACGTCGACCCGCCAGTCCTGCTCGCGGCCCGCCGCGGCGAGAGCGCCCACCCACTGGGCGATCTTGGAGTCGCCGACGACGGCGACGCGCAGCGCACCGTCGGGCTCGCCGTAGGTGCAGCGCACCACCTCGTCGCCGGTGCTGTCGCACTCGTCGGCGTAGAGCGCGGGCACGTCCCGCGTCGCCTCCAGCGGGTCCGGGGTGATCGACCCGTCCTGCGCCCCCAGGTCCAGGTCGTCCAGCGACGGTGACGGGGCACCCTCGGTGCCGGCAGGGACGGTATGCCGTGGCGAGGCCTCCGGTGCGCCGGAGGTCGACGTGGCGGGGTCACCGCCGTCGTCGCTGCTGTCGTCGCCGCTCGAGCCGATCCGCACCCCGGCCTCGCTGCCCCCGGCGGCACCCGCGGCGCGGGGTCGTCGGGGGGCCAGCGTCCCGGGCTCCCGCAGCACCCCCGCCCCCTGCGCCGACGCGCCCGCGACCTCGTTGGCGCGCACCTGACGGTCGACCTCGCGGACCAGGTAGCCCCCGGCTCCGACCGCGAGCAGGGTGCAGGCGAGTCCCACGACGAGGCCCCCGCGAGGACCCGCCAGGGCGCCACGGGCATACCGGATCGGCTGCTCGAGGAACAGGTGACCGAGCAGGGCGGGCACGACGCTGAGCACGACCACCCCCAGCCCGGCCCAGACGTCCAGCGGACCGAACCGGGCCTGCGCCAGCACCAGCAGCGGCCAGTGCCAGAGGTAGAGCGAGTAGGACAGCGCCCCCGTCCACTGCAACCCCGACCAGCCGTAGACCCGGGCCGGGCCACAGGTCACGGACGCACGCACGCCCCCGACGAGCATCGCCGCGGCCCCCAGGGTCGGCACGAGCGCCGGCCAGCCAGGCCAGGCGGAGCCGGCGTCGAGCAGGAGGCCTCCGGCGAGGACGGCGAGCGGTCCCAGCCAGGCCAGCGCCGTGGCCACCGGGACCGGGACGCGCCGCCACCAGGACGCGCCGAGCGCCACCAGCGCCCCCAGCCCCAGCTGCCACAGCCGCGTGGTCGTGACGAAGTAGGCCTCCGGCGGGCTGGCCGAGCTCAGGTGCACCGCCCAGGCGAAGGAGGGCAGCACGACGAGCACCGCCAGGAGCGCCGCCACCGTGGGCACCACCGGGAGCCCGCGGCGGCGGGCGAGCCAGAGGGCCAGCGCCACCAGCAGCGGCCAGAGGACGTAGAACTGCTCCTCGACCGCCAGCGACCAGTAGTGCTGGACCGGCGAGGCGACCGAGTCCTCGGCCAGGTAGTCGACCGATCGCTCGGCCATCCGCCAGTTGACGACGTAGAGGCCGGAGGTCACGACGTCCCAGCCGATCTCGCGCCAGCGCACCTGCGGCACCCAGAGCAGCGTCAGCGCGGCCGTGGTGAGCAGCACGAGCATCGAGGCCGGCAGCAACCGGCGCGCTCGGCGGGCCCAGAACCGCGACAGGTCCACGCGACCGGTCCCTGTCGCCTCGCGCAGGAGCAGACCGGTGATGACGTAGCCGGAGACGACGAAGAAGACGTCCACCCCGGTGTAGCCGCCGGGCAGCCAGGGCACGCCCGCGTGGTAGAGCAGCACGAGCAGGACGGCGATCGCCCGCATCCCCTCGATGTCGGGTCGGTGTCGGGAGGGCAGATGACGACCCCCCGGACTGCTCATTGGACCGATTCTACGCGCGCCGGGCGGTCGATACGGTGGGCGACGAGGCGGCTCACGGCATACCCCAGCGAGAACAGCGCGACCGTCGCGGCGACCGAGGCGAGGAGGTACCACGGCTGCCCCAGCCACGGCAGCAGCGGGCGCTCCCGCTGGTAGAAGTAGTTGCCGTCGAAGGCGGCGTTGGCCGCGACCGCCACGACGAGGTACACGGCGAACCAGCCGAGGGCCAGGCGCATCCCGCGCAGGCTCGGACGCCAGTCGGTGGTGACCCACGCGAGGACCGGCAGGAGCAGCGTCACGACGTGGTTGACGAAGAAGCTCCAGCCGAGGATGTTGGTCGGGGGCTGGATGTTCTGCGGATAGGCGAAGCTGGCCCAGGCCCACAGCCCGAAGAAGAAGAGCACGTCCATCACCCGCCGGCTGCCGGTGACCAGGTAGGCCAGCCCCAGCAGCGCGGACACCCGCGAGATGTGCAGCGGGAGCGTCTCGGCCGGGTCCCAGCCGGTCACCAGGTAGAAGCCGTAGAGCGTGACCTGCTGGACCACCACCACGACGGCCAGGACGGCGCGCACCGCGGCCTCGTGCTCGCGCACCTGGTGCCGGGCCAGGAGCAGCGTGCCCGCCACGACGACCAGCCCGAGGACGTAGAGCAGGTGCTCGGCACCGCCGATGGCGATCCACGGCGGGTGCGGATCGAGGAAGTCCTCCACGTGGGCGGGGTCAGACCACGACGACCCGGCTGCCCATGCTCATGAGGCCCTGGGCCCAGATCATCTCCATGGCGGCGACCGAGACCCGCGCGCAGCCGTGCGAGGCGGGGTAGGGCGGGATCGACTCCGACCCGTGGACGGCGTAGTTGCCGGAGTAGAACATCGGCCGGTACATCTCGCCCAGCTCGCCGTCCCGCCAACCGTTGCTGTGCGTCAGCCAGACGGCGAAGTCGCCCGGTGGCGTGTGGGCGTCGTAGGTGCCGTCCTCGAACTCATAGGGCTCGCCGTTGCCGGTGGAGGTGTTGAGGGTCATGGTGGTCGCGCCGCCGCGGACCACGAGCAGCAGCTGGCTGGCCAGGTGCACCTCGACGTGGTCGCCGCCGTAGGCCGGCGCCGGTCGGTAGCCGGTCTCCAGGGCGGCACGGGTGCCGGGTCCCACCACGGCGTCCCGGACCAGGCCGTGCGCCTTCTGGGCGGCCCACACCGCCTGCTGGGTCAGGTGGCCGAAGCCGCCGTCGGGCGCGCCGCACCAGTACCCCGTGGCGTTGAGCTGCTCCTGCAGCGCCCAGACGGCCTCGCCGCCGCTGCCGCGCGCCAGCACGGCCGGAGGCTCGGGCTCCACCGGCTCCGGCTCGGGCTCGGGCTCCGGTTCCGCCTGCTCGGGCTCGGGCTCGACCGGCTCCGATTCGGGCTCGGGTTCTGGTTCGGGCTGCGGCAGCGCGAAGATGCCCCCGTCGTCCTGCAGCCCCCCCACCACGGCCCCCGCCATGAGGCCGGCGCCGCCCTTGACCAGCGCGCGCCGCGGGAGCGGCTCGGTGAGCAGGCGCTGCCGCAGAGGGCGCAGCACGAGTCGTCGCGTCCGCATACCAGATCCCCTTCGTCGTCGTCCGTCGCCCAGTAGACGTGATGGCCCGCCCCCCACGTTGCCAGCACACACCGGCCGTTGCGCAATCGTGACCTCACGCGCCACTGCTGTCACACCGGCGACGGGCAGAATATGCTGCTCGTCTACGCCGCCCCGGACACGCCGCCCCAGGAGGACCACGATGGCCCGTTCCGCACGCTCGACCCCGAGCCTGTCCCGCCGCCGGATGCTGGCCCTCACCGGGGCCGGGGCGCTGGGCGCCTCTCTCGCCGCCTGCGGCGACAACACCGGGCGCGGCACCGGCAGCGGCGAGGATGCCGCCCCGTCCAGCGGCGGGGGCGGCCGCCCCACGATCGCGCAGTGGTACCACCAGTACGGCGAGGCCGGCACCCAGGAGGCGGTGGAGCGGTATGCCGCGGACTACCCGGACGCCGACGTCACCGTCTCCTGGAAGCCGGGCGACTACGACCAGTCGACCGCGGCCTCGCTCCTCACCGACGCCGGTCCGGACGTCTTCGAGTACGGCAACGGACCGACGATCGACATGATCAAGGGCGAGCAGGTGGCCGACCTCACCGACCTCTTCGGCGACACCCTGGACGACTTCACCCCCTCGCTCATCGAGCGGATGACTTACGACGGGAAGATCTGGGCGGTCCCCCAGGTCCTCGACATGCAGGTCCTCGTCTACCGCCGCAGCCTGCTGGAGGAGGCCGGGATCGAGCCACCGCAGCAGATCCCCGACCTCGTGGCCGCGGCCCGCGAGCTCAGCCGCGGCGACGTCAAGGGACTCTTCCTCGGCAACGACGGTGGCGCCGGCCTGCTCGGCGGCCCCATGCTCTGGGCCGCCGGGCTGGACTACCTCGACGGCGAGGAGGTGGGCTTCCAGGACGCGGGGGCCGCCGAGGCGCTGTCG
Source organism: Serinicoccus sp. CNJ-927 (assembly GCF_001942435.1). Lineage (NCBI taxonomy): Bacteria > Bacillati > Actinomycetota > Actinomycetes > Micrococcales > Ornithinimicrobiaceae > Serinicoccus > Serinicoccus sp. CNJ-927. Next base: position 18,648 of record NZ_MKKF01000048.1, read on the forward strand.
GTGCTCCGCACGCTGTGGACCGACGAGTCGCTGCTGTTGGGCGAGGCCCAGGACTGGTTCGACGCCGGGGCCTTCACCTCCGGGCGCGCCGCGATGCAGTGGACCGGGCTGTGGACCTTCCCCGCCATCAGCGAGGCGCTGGGCGACGACTTCGGGGCCATCCCCTGGCCGGCACTGGAGGGCGGCTCACCGTCGGTCCCGGTGGGGGCCTACGGCTCCTGCGTGTCCACCCGGGCCACCGACGTCGAGGCGGCCCGGGCCTTCGTCCGCTGGCTGTGGATCGACCAGACCGACAAGCAGCTCGACTTCGCCACCGCCTACGGCTTCCACGTGCCCTCGCGCACCAGCCTGATCCCGGAGGCCGACGTGCTCGCGTCCGGTCCGGCGGCCGACGCCGCCGGCTACGTCACCGAGTACGGCCACGCCCAGACCCCGCTGCTGTGGACCCCGCGCAGCGCGACCGCCTGGAGCGACATGATGAGCCGCATCGTCCGGGACGGCGCGGACCCGCAGGAGGAGCTGGACGCGCTGGTCCCGATCGTGGAGGACGAGCTGGAGCGGGTCACCGCCTGATGCTCGCGCGGCTTCGCGGTCGCCAAGACGTCAACCTGTGGTTCTGGGTCTTCGTCGGCCCGTTCTTCGCGGGGCTGGTGCTGTTCATCTACGTCCCGATCGGTGGAGCGTCTACCTCTCCTTCTTCGAGGCCTACAACACGGTGACGCCGACCGAGTTCGTCGGGCTGGCCAACTACCGCGACATGCTCGGCGACAGGGCGTTCCGGGACTCGCTGCTGACCTTCGTCGTCTTCGCCGCCTTCATCGTCCCGACGACCTTCGCGCTGTCCCTGCTCACCGCTGTCCTGGTTGCCCGCACCCGCGTCATGCAGGCCTTCTTCCGCTCGGTCTTCTTCCTCCCGGTGGCCTGCTCCTACGTCGTCGCGGCGCTGATCTGGAAGATGTCGATCTTCTCCGGGATGCGCTCGGGCGTCGCCAACGCGGCACTCGGGCTGATCGGCGTGGACCCTGTCCCGTGGCTCTCGCTCACCGACCCGCCGTGGTACTGGCTGGTCATCGTCTCCGCCCGGCTCTGGCTGCAGGTCGGCTTCTACATGATCCTGTTCCTCGCGGCGCTGCAGCGGATCCCGACGGTGCTCTACGAGGCGGCGGCCATCGACGGCGCCGAGGGCTGGCAGGTCTTCCGGCACATCACCTGGCCGCAGCTGCTCCCCGCGTCCACCGCGGTCCTGCTCCTGCTGCTCATCAACGCCTTCCAGCCTTCGACGAGTTCTACAACATCCTGTCCAGCTTCGGCAGCTACCCGCCCTACGCCCGGCCGCCGCTGGTCTACCTCTACTACACCGCGCTCGGGTCGGGCCAGAACTTCGGCGACGGCAGCGCCGGTGCGGTGATCCTCACCCTCATGATCGCGGTGGTGGCGCTGCTGCAGACCAGGCTGCTCCGGCTCGGCGGGAGGGACTGACGTGCTGCACGAACGACGCCGGTATGCCCTCCTGCGCTGGGTGCTGCTGCTCCTGGGGACAGCGCTGTTCCTGCTGCCCTTCTATCTCCTGCTGCGCGGCGCCTTCAGCACCGAGGCCGACCTGGCCTCCGCGCAGTGGCACTGGCTGCCGCCGACCTGGGAGTGGGGCAACCTGGCCGCGGTCTTCGACAACCGCACGGTGCCCATGGGGAGGGCGCTGCTCAACAGCACGGTCATCGCCGTGAGCCAGACGGTGGGCGTCCTCGTGCTCTCCGGGATGGCGGGCTACGGCCTGGCCCGGATCCCCTACCGCTGGTCCGGGGTCGTCTTCTGGCTCATCACCGTGACGCTGCTCATCCCGGCGGCCGTCACCTTCGTCCCCAGCTTCGTGCTCGTCTCCTCCCTGGGCTGGATCTCGACGTTGCGCGGCCTCATCATCCCCGGGCTCTTCCAGGCGCTGGCGACCTTCCTCTTCCGACAGTTCTTCCTCTCCTTCCCGAAGGAGATCGAGGAGGCCGCCGCGCTGGACGGGTTGTCCTGGTGGGGCACCTTCTGGCGGGTCGTCGTGCCCAACTCCGGCGGCTTCGCCGCCGCGATCGGCACCATCACCTTCATCGGCAGCTGGAACGCCTTCCTCTGGCCCCTGGTCATCGGCCGCACCCCCGACTCGTGGACCGTGCAGATCGCGCTGTCGACCTACCTCACCGCCCAGACCTCGCAGATCAGCACGCTCTTCATGGCCGCGCTCGTCGCGATCCTGCCGCTGCTGCTGATGTTCCTGCTGCTTCAGCGGTGGATCGTCCAGGGTGTCGAGCGGACCGGCATCAGCGACTGAGGCGCGTCTCACAGCACGGTCTGGCCGCCCGGCCCGGCCACCACGGCTCCGAGCGTGGGCCGCGGGGCGCCCACGACCGCACCTCCTGCCCCGAGGACGTCCAGCACCTGCTGGGCTCGGTCGGGGTCCGGGTGGCCGAGCGTGAGCTCGACGAGGTCGAGCTCGGGCAGGTCGTCGTCCGTCGGGTGGCTGCTGCCCCAGTCGATGAGGAAGGGCTGCACCCCGCCCAGGCCGAGCGGGTGCGGGACCGCCAGCCGCCAGGACAGCTCGGTCCCACCCCGTGTCCGGCGCGAGGCGGGGGTCGCCGTGCCGACCTCCAGCCCGGCGTCCCGGGCCAGGGCAAGGGTCCGGTCGAGGTCGCCGGGGCGGACCGCCCAGGCGTGCAGGCGGGGCGAGAAGGTCCCGTCCTCCACCAGGTGTCCCAGGCCGAGCATCGTGGCCTCCGGGGCCACCGGCTCCTGGGCGGGGTCGGGGGCGAGCAGCTCGAGGTAGGCGGGCCCGCCCGTGCCGCGCAGCGCGACCAGGGCGTTGCGGGTGCCCATCCCGGGGTGGGACCCGCCGGCCGCTGCGCTCACCCCGGTCTGCTCGCGCAACTCCTCGACCGCCTGGTCCAGGTCCGGCACGGCGAGCACCAGGTGGTCCAGGGGCGCCTCCTGCGCCCGCTCAGCCCAGCGCACAGCGCTCCTCCAGCTCGGCAAGGCCCGGTCCGCGGAGCGCGCCGGAGACGACGCGGCCGGAGGCGACGAGGAGCAGATCCAGGGCAGGCCCCTCCACCACTGGTCCCGAGCCCGAGGCGATCCCGGCATCCGTGGCGCGCACCGTGAGCCCCGCCACCCGCTCCCGCGCCCCACCGAGGCCCACGGCGGTGGCGAGCTGGTAGGTCAGGGCACGCTCGACCGCCTGCTGGGCGTAGCCGTGCTCGAGGCCCAGCGGTCTCCGGATGTCCTCGCCGTGGACCACCTCCTCGACCAGCCTGCTGGCCCGGGGGGCGGGCGGCCCGGAGGTCCGGGTGACGACGGCCCGGAGCCGGGCGAGGGTCTCCTGCGGGGTGGCACCACGCTCCCGGGTCACGCCGGCGGCGTTCTGGGCGTCGAAGTCGAAGCGGGCGCGCGCCATCGCCAGCAGCAGGCGTGGGGTCGTGGTGCGAGCGTTGTCGACCAGGTGCGCCGCCACGTCGTGGACCGTCCACCCCGGGCACAGGGACGCGTGCTCCCACCGCGGCTCCTCGAGCGTGGCGAGGTCCTCGACCAGGGCACGTCGCTCGGCGTGCACGAGATCCCAGGTCGCGGTGCCCCCGGTGACAGTCATGCGCTCAGCCTCTCACCCCTCGACGAGCCCCCGGATGTCCGCCGCGGTCACCGTGCCGGCGGCGAACTCGCCGGAGTCGACCACGGTGCTGAAGAGCCGGCGCTTGCGCTCCTGCAGGGCCACGACCTTCTCCTCGATGGTGCCGCTGGACACCATCCGGTAGACGTGGACGGTGCGGTGCTGACCGATCCGGTGGGTGCGGTCCACGGCCTGGGCCTCGGCGGCCGGGTTCCACCAGGGGTCGAGGACGTAGACGTAGTCGGCCTCGGTCAGGGTGAGCCCCACGCCGCCGGCCTTGAGGCTGATGAGGAAGACCGGCACGTCGCCCTCGCGGAAGGCCGCGATCCGGGCTGCCCGGTCACGGGTCCGGCCGTCGAGGTAGGCATACCCGATCCCGGCCTCCTCCAGGGCGATCCGCACCCGTGAGAGGTAGCCGGTGAAGCTGGAGAAGACCAGCGCCCGGTGACCTTCCGCAGCGACCTCGGTGAGCTGCTCCAGCAGGGCGGTGATCTTGGCCGAGCGCGCGAGCCCGGCGTGCTCCTCGTCCACCAGCGCCGGGTCGAGGGCGAGCTGGCGCAGCAGGGTCAGCGAGCGGAAGATCGCGATGCGGTTCTTGTCGAGGTCCGCGAGCAGTCCGAGCACCCGTTGCCGCTCCCGCTGGAGGTGCTGGTCGTAGACCCGGCGGTGCGCCGGGTGCAGCTCGATGCCCAGCGTCTGCTCGATCTTGTCCGGCAGGTCGGCGGCGACCTCCGCCTTGGTCCGCCGCAGCATGAACGGTCGGATCCGCTGCCGCAGCCGGTCCAGCGCGAGCGGCGCCTCGCCGGACTCGATGGGCTTGCGGTATCGCTCGGTGAACGTCTCGGGCCGCGAGAACAGGCCGGGCGAGGCGAGCGAGGTCATGGACCACAGGTCCATGAGGGTGTTCTCCATCGGGGTGCCCGTCATCGCGACGGTCCGGTCGGCACCCAGCCGACGGACCGCCTGGTAGGTGGCCGACCTGCGGTTCTTCACCACCTGCGCCTCGTCCAGGATCGCCGCGCTCCACGGCAGCGCGCGGTAGGCCTCCGCCTCTAGCCGCAGCAGGGTGTAGGAGGTGATGACGAGGTCGGCGCCCCCGACGGCGGACGCCAGGTCGGCTCCTCGGCGCCGCCGGGTCGCGGTGATCGTCGTCGTGCGCAGGTGCGGGGCGAAGCGCGCCGCCTGCTCGGCCCAGGCGCCGACGACGCTGGTCGGGGCCACGACGAGGACCGGGCCGCCGGCGAGGTCACCGCGATCCTCGGCCCGGACCACCGTCGCGAGCGCCTGCAGCGTCTTGCCCAACCCCATGTCGTCGGCGAGGATGCCGCCCAGGCCGGCGTCCCAGAGGCCGGCCAGCCAGCGGTATCCCGCCAGCTGGTAGGGCCGTAGGGTCGCCTCCAGCGCGGCCGGGGCCTGCACCAGGCCACGGTCCCCGTCGCCCAGCGCCAGCAACGAGTCCACCCGCTCGCGCCAGCGTCCCTCCTGGTCGTGCACCACCCCGAGCTCGACCAGCTCCTCCCAGAGCCCCGCCTGGTAGGGCGAGAGCCGCACCCGCGCAGGGTCCTCCTCGCCGTCGTCGTCGGCGAGCTCGCGGGCCTCCTCGATGAGCCGGCGCAGGTCGCGCAGCTCGGGCTGGTCCAGACGCAGCCAGAGCCCGGACTCCAGGAGCAGCTCGTCCTGGCCGAGGGAGAGCGCCGCGAAGAGCTGGTCGAAGGGGATCTCGGTCTCCCCCACCAGGACCTGCACGCGCAGGTCGAACCAGTCGCCCTCCTCCGCCTCGGTGGTCCGCAGGTGCACGACCGGGGCCTCGTCGGCCTCCTCGTAGGTCGCGAGGTCGCCGTGCACCAGGACGTCGAGCTGGTCGGACTCCTCGAGCCTGGGCAGAACCTCGGTCGCGAAGCGGGCCGTGCCGATGCCGGTGAGCAGCGCGCGGGGACGCAGGGGGTGCGCACCCGCCCGCCCGTGGTCCACCAGGCCCGGGGTGTCCTCGAGCAACGGCAGGACCGCGGCGAGGGCCTGCTCCTCGGCGCGGTCGTCGCGCACCGGATCGTCCTGCCCCGGCCCCAGGCCGACGACGGCCACCTCCTGGCTCCCGGTCACGGCGGGCACGGCGTAGGCGAAGGTCCACCGCAGGTGCAGCACGTGCCCGGCCTCCGGCGTGATCTCGAGCCGGAGGCGTGGCGGGCGGTCGGTCGGGGTCACGACGCTGCCGTCGCTCGAGGTGAGGCGCACCTGACGGGCCAGGGCCGGGTAGTAGGTCGTGAGGAAGCGGGGGACGTCGTCGGCCGGGACCTCCATCGTGCGGCCGGACTCGAGCAGCGCGACGACGACGTCGGGCACCGGCTCGGTCAGCGGCAGCAGGGTGAGCCTCCCGGACGCGTCGAGCCGACCCAGTCCGTGGGCCGGCCTGCCGACGAAGAAGACCTCGTGCCCGGGGCTGACGTCGGAGTCAGGGTCGCGGTCGGCCTGGGGTTCCTGGTCGTTGTCGGCGTGGGGGCCGGCGTGGACGTCAGGACCGGTGTCGGCGTCCCCGGGTCCGTCGAGGTCCTCGACACGGGCGCGGACGAGCAGGCCACCGTCCTCGCGTCGCGTGACGTCCAGCCCGGCCCGTGCCGTGCCGGCCCCCAGCACCACGTCGGCCACCCCGCGACCACCCACCAGGGGGACCCCGGCCTCGACCACCTGGCGCAGCACCGGCCAGGCCACGGCACCGATCTCCCCGAGCGGCAGCTCCTTGGCCGAGGAGTAGAAGTAGCCGAAGCCCGAGCTCTTGCCCAGCGCCGCGAGCTGGGCCAGCAGGGCGCGGTGCCGCGGGTCCACCTCCACCCGCGACCAGCGGTTGGTCAGCTCGTCCCAGCCGACGCCCTGCCCGACCCACGGCTTGCTCCGGCCCGGCCGCACGGGCTGCAGCCCGACCCGGGTGCGCTCGTCCCGACCCCCGGGGCCCTGGGTGAGCGAGACCTGCAGCCCCAGCCGGTGCCCTGCCGCGGTGCCGCCCCTGGCGGCCCCACCCTGCAGCAGCGGCGCCAGCGCGGCCTCCCAGCCGGACCGGGTCGAGCTGCGGGCGCGCAGCCGGGCCCGCGCCGTCAGGAGAACGGCGACGGCGTGCTTGCAGTCCTGACCGACCGGGCAGCTGCACTGGCCGCTCCAGACCAGCACCTCGCGGTCGTGGATCCGGACCACCGTCTGGTAGACGTGTCCGCGACCGCCGGTCACCGTGCCGACCAGGGCGGCGCCGTCCGGCCCCGTGACCAGGGTGCGGACCTGACCGGAGTCGGCATACCCCTGCGCCCGGGCGAAGGTCAGCTCGCCGACCTCGGAGCGCAGTTCATGGTCCTGGACCCGCAGCACCCAGTCGGCGGCGGCGAGATCCGTGGACATGGCACCGAGCCTAGGGCTCGGGGGTGACAGACCGGGCGGATCGTCCACAGGCGGCGGCACCGACCGTGCGCCGAGCCCGACCCTCGGCGCGGTCAGTGCCCTGGCGTACCCACCCGCCCGAGGATCGTGGCGGCCACCTCCCGCGCCCGGGTCTCCGGCAGCCAGTGCCCGGCACCCAGCTCGGTGAACCGGTAGTCGCCGACCACGTGGTGCGCCGTGCGCTCCGCCGCCGCGCGTCCGAGGAAGGGGTCGCGGGCGCCCCAGAGGTATGCCGTCGGCACGGCGACGGTGCCGACGGACCGGGACCCGCCGCGGGCCGCGGCGCGGTACCAGTTGACCGGTCCGCGCAGGCGTGCGGCGGAGCCCAGGCGCGCGGCATACCGGACGGCGTCGTCCGCGGGCAGCCCGGTGCGCCGCAGCTCCCCCCGACGCAGCGCCCGGGCCATGACGAGCTCGGGCACGCGAGGGACCTGGAAGCCCGCGACGTACCAGCTGCGCCGGGCCTGGTCGCCGTGCCGCACCGCCCAGCGCAGCGCGGCCGGGTGCGGCGTGGAGAGCACGGTGAGCGTGATCACCCGCCCGGGGTGCCACGCCCCCAGGGCCCAGGCCACCGCGCCACCCCAGTCGTGGCCGACGACGTGGGCGCGGGCCCAGCCCTGCGCGTCCAGCCAGGCCAGGACGTCCCCGACGAGGGAGTCCAGCCGGTAGGCGGAGACGGAGGTCGGCGCCGACCCGGGCCCGTAGCCACGCTGGTGCGGGGCGAGGGTCCGCAGCCCGGCATCGTGCAGCAGCGGCGCGAGCGCCCGCCAGGCGGTCGCGTCCTGGGGGAAGCCGTGCAGCAGCACCACCGGCTCGCCACCGGAGGGGCCGCCGACGAGCGCCTCGTGCCGCAGCCCGGCGTGGCTGAGCTCCTCGACCCGGTCACCGTCGCTGTCCACGACCCCATCATGGCCGGTGGAAGCCCCGCGTTGCGATAGACTGGTGTCGCATCCCGCACCGTCTCACCTCGGGGTGCCCGATCTCGCGGCCACCGGCCGCCACGGACGCGCGACGCGCCGGGTGGGACACCGCATCCGTCCCGAAAGATCCCCGTGACCTCTTCCTTCGCCGACCTCGGCGTGCCCTCCTCCCTCACCGACGTGCTCGCCGCCCGCGGCATCACCGTCCCGACCCCCATCCAGGCCGCCACGCTGCCGGACTCGCTGGCCGGCCGCGACGTCCTCGGCCGCGGCCGCACCGGGTCGGGCAAGACCTTCGCCTTCCTGCTGCCGGTCGTGGCCCGGCTGCTGGCCGATCCCTCCGCCAGCCGCCGTCGCGGGCGCCTGCCGCGCGCGCTGATCCTGGCGCCCACCCGTGAGCTGGCCGGACAGATCGCCTCCTCGCTGGAGCCGCTCGCCGCGCAGGCGGGGCTCGCGCACGTGACGATCTTCGGCGGGGTCGGCCAAAACCCGCAGGTCCGCGCGCTGCAGGCCGGGGTGGACGTCGTCGTCGCCTGCCCGGGCCGCCTCGAGGACCTCCTCGGCCAGGGCCACGCCGACCTGTCCGGCATCGAGGTGACCGTCCTCGACGAGGCCGACCACATGGCCGACCTCGGCTTCCTGCCGGTCGTCAAGCGGCTGCTGGACCGCACCCCACGACGAGGCCAGAAGATGCTCTTCTCCGCGACCCTCGATTCGGGGGTCGACGTCATCGCCCGGCGCTACCTGCACGACCCGGTGACCCACCACGCCGACTCGGCGCAGTCGCCCGTGGCGGCGATGGACCACCACGTGCTGCACATCGACGCCGGGCAGCGGCTCGCCGTGCTCACCGACCTCGGCTCGGCCCCGGGCCGCACGGTCGTCTTCACCCGGACCAAGCACGGCGCCAAGAAGCTGGCCAAGCAGCTCAACGGCGCGGGCGTGCCGACGGTCGAGCTGCACGGCAACCTGGCGCAGAACGCCCGGACCCGCAACCTCGACGCCTTCCACTCCGGCCAGGCCTCCACGCTCGTCGCGACCGACATCGCCGCCCGCGGCATCCACGTCGACGACGTCTCGCTCGTGGTGCACGCCGACCCGCCGGTGGAGCACAAGGCCTACCTGCACCGCTCGGGTCGCACCGCGCGCGCCGGTGCCGGTGGCACCGTCGTGACCCTGATGACCGACGAGCAGGTGCGCGACGTCCGCTCGCTGACCCGGGCGGCGGGCATCAAGCCCACGACGACCCGCGCCGACGCGGGGCACCCCATCCTCGCCGAGCTGGCCCCGGGTGAGCGCACGCTGGTCCCGGGTGGTCTCACGATCCAGGCGCCCGCCCAGGGCGGCGGCCGCCAGGGCTCCGGACGCGCGGGCGGCCCGAAGGGTCAGGGTTCCCGACGCACCGGCCAGGGCGGTAGCCAGCAGGGGCGCGGGTCACGCCGAACCCAGGACGGGTCGTCCCGGCGTGGCGGTCCGGGCACAGGTCGCGGCGACCGCACCCAGGGCGGCCCCCGGCGCGGCGGCCAGGACCAGGGGTCGGGCCGCGGCGGCCAGGGATCCGGTCGCACCGGTCAGGGGCAGGGCCAGACCCGCCGCCGGCAGGGCCGGCAGCAGACCTCGGGCGGCTCGATCGTCGCCTTCTCCACCTCCAGCGGGAGTGGTCGCCGCCGCTGACCCGCAGCCGTCGGCGGAGGCGCTGCCGCCGCCGACGTCGCCACCGGGACGCCGGTGGGCTAGTGCTCGCGGCCCTCGGCGACCATCGCCGAGCTGACCGCCCAGCGCTCGTACTGGTCGAGCACGTCGTGGCAGACGTCCTCAGCGTCGTAGCCCATGAGGTCGTAGCCCCCGGCGATGGGGTGCGCCACCTGCAGCCGGGTGGTGCGGTCCCGCGCGTCCAGCGAGCGCGTGCCGAAGGTGGGGGCCGGGGTGCGCCGGATCTGCACCGGGTAGCTGAACCCGGAGGCTTCGCTCTCCCCGGACACCTGCAACGTCGCGGTCTGCACCACCCGCGCGCCGGGGTCGACCTCGGTGACGAGCACCTCGGCCTGCACCCCCTGCTCGAGCAGGGCGTCGCGCACCGACTCCAGCGCGGGCACCACGACACCAGACATCCGCTCCTGCGCCTGCGGCACCGAGACCGTCCCGAAGGTCCGGGCGAGCCGCAGCCGCCACGGCACCGCGGACGCCTCGCGCCCGACGAGCGAGGAGGTCAGCGAGCTCTGCAACGCCCCCTCGCGGGTCTTCTCCGTCTCCAGCGCCCGGTGCAGCCCGACCATCACCGCGATGATGACGAAGGCGAAGGGCAGCCCCATGATGATGGTGGCGCTCTGCAGCGCCGGTATGCCCCCGACGAGCAGCATGGCGATCGTCAGCACGCCGGTGGCGACCGACCACAGGATCCGCAGCCACGCCCGGGCGTCGTCGTCGCCGTGCGGCAGCTCGGAGGAGAGGTTCGCCATCACCAGGGCACCGGAGTCGGCGGAGGTGACGTAGAACAGCAGCCCGACGAAGGTCGCGAGCGCGACGACCACGAGCGCCAACGGATACTGCTGGAGCAGGGTGAAGAAGCCCAGCTCGGGGGTGTTCACGGCGGCCTCGCCGAACTCCGCGTCACCCTCCCGGATCTGCCGGACCGCGCTGTTGCCGAAGATCGTGACCCACATGACGATGTAGCTGAACGGGATGGTCATCGTGCCGAGGACGAACTGGCCGATGGTCCGTCCCTTGGAGATGCGGGCCAGGAACATCCCGACGAAGGAGGCCCAGGCGATCCACCAGGCCCAGAAGAAGAGGGTCCAGAAGCCCATCCACTCGGCCGGGTAGTCGAAGGCCATCGTGTCCAGGGTCATCCCGGGGAACATCGAGACGAAGTCGCCGACGTTCATCATCATGCCGCGCAGCAGGAAGGCGGTCTCGCCGGTGATGAGCACCCAGCCGGCGAGGGCGATGGCGAGCAGCACGTTGAGCTGGCTGAGGATGCGGATGCCGCGGTCCACCCCGGTGGTCGCGGAGATGGTGGCGACGACGATGGCCAGGACGACCAGCCCGATCTGCGCGGGTATGCCCTGGGGCACCCCGAAGAGCACGTCGAGGCCGACGTTGAGCATGACGACGCCGATCCCCAGCGAGGTCGCGACGCCGAAGATGGTGCCGATGACGGTGGCGATGTCGACCGCGTCACCGATGGGGCCCTTCACCCGCCGCCCGATGAGCGGGTAGAGCGTGGACCGGACGGCGAGCGGCAGCCCGACCCGGTGGGCGAAGTAGCCGAGCGCGATGCCCATGAGGGCATACATCCCCCACCCGGTGATGCCGTAGTGGAACAGCGTCCAGACCGTGGACTCGCGGGCGGCCTCCAGCGTCCCGCCCTCCCCCTGCGGCGGGTAGAGGTACTGCGAGGCCGGCTCGGCCACGGCGTAGAACATGACGTCGGTGCCGATGCCGGCGGCGAAGAGCATCGAGGCCCAGGCGAAGGTGGAGAACTCCGGGCGGTCGTCGTCCTGGCCCAGCCGGACGCGGGAGTGGCGCACCCCGAGGTAGAGGACGAAGACGAGGATGACGGTTGCCAGCGCGATGTAGAACCAGCCGAACCACTCCGAGGTCCAGCCGACGACGACGCCCAGCACCTCCGAGGACTGGGTCGGCGCGACGAGCGCCCACAGCGCGACGGCGACGGTGATCGCGCCGGCCACCGCGAGCACGGTCCACTTCGTCCGCGGTGCCGTGGGCGGGTCGAGCTCCTCGGGGGCGGTGTCGGGCTCCGTGCTCATCGGTCGTCCTCCTTGTCGGTGGCCATCGCGCGCAGCGCGCTCGGCACCTCCTCGCGGGTGTCCCACGCCTCGTTGCGGGGATCGCCCGGCGGGTAGAGCGGCATACCCTGTCCGGCGCGGAAGACCGGCGGGTGCTCCGGCGCCAGCGGGGTGTTGCCGGCGATGAGGTCGGCGGCCTTCTCGGCCACCATCATCACCGGCGCGTAGATGTTGCCGTTGGTGATCGTCGGGAAGACCGAGGCGTCCACGACGCGCAGCCCCTCGGTGCCGTGCACCCGCATCGACCCGGGGTCCACGACCGCCATCTCGTCGTCCGAGCTGCCCATCCTCGCCGAGCACGACGGGTGCAGCGCCGTCTCCGCGTCCTGCGCGACCCAGTCGATGATCTCCTGGTCGGTCTCGACCGTCGGGCCGGGCGAGATCTCGCCGCCGTCGAAAGGGGCGAAGGCCGGCTGGGACAGGATGTGCCGGGCCGCCCGGATGACCTCGACCCACTCCCGCCGGTCGCGCTCGGTGGAGAGGTAGTTGAACAGGATGGAGGGGTGGTGCGTCGGGTCGGCGTCGGTGATCCGCACCCGGCCCCGGACGTCGGAGTTCATCGGCCCGATGTGTACCTGGTAGCCGTGCTTGCCCTCCGGCGCGGTGCCGTCGTAGCGCACCGCGATCGGCAGGAAGTGGAACATGAGGTTGGGGTAGGCCACCTCGTCGTTGGTGCGGATGAAGCCACCGCCCTCGAAGTGGTTGCTGGCCCCGACCCCGCTGTCGAGGAAGAGCCACTGCGCCCCGATCCACGGCGCCTTCCACTTCTTGAGCCACGGCGCGATGGACACCGGCTGCAGGCTGGTGTGCTGGAGGTAGACCTCGAGGTGGTCCTGCAGGTTCTCCCCCACCCCGGGCAGGTCGACGCGCGGCTCGACGCCCGCGGCGCGCAGCACCTCGGGCTCGCCCACGCCGGAGAGCTGGAGCAGCTGCGGGGAGTTGAAGGCGCCCCCGCACAGGATGACCTCGCCGGCCTCCACCGACCCGTGGCGACGGCCCGGGCGGACGAAGTCCACCCCGGTGACGCGGGTCCCGGACCAGCGCAGCCCGGTCGCCATGGCGAGGGTGGCGACGTCGAGGTTGGCACGGTCGCGGACCGGACGCAGGTAGGCCCGGGAGGCCGAAAGCCGGCTGCCCCGGTAGACGTTGCGGTCGAAGGGCGCGAAGCCCTCCTGGCGGTAACCGTTGACGTCGTCGGTGCGGGAGTAGCCCGCCTGCCCGGTCGCCTCGAAGAAGGCCTGGAAGAGCGGGCTGGAGGCCGGCCCCCGCTCCATCTTCAGCGGTCCGGCGCCGCCGCGCCAGGCGTCCGCCCCGGCCAGGCAGGTCTCCATCCGCTTGAAGTAGGGCAGGCAGTGGGCGTAGTCCCAGTCCGCCATCCCGGGGAAGGTGGCCCACGTGTCGTAGTCGCCGGCGTTGCCGCGCTGGAAGATCATGCCGTTGATCGAGGAGGACCCGCCGAGCACCTTGCCGCGGGCGTGCGGCACCCGGCGCCCGCCCATGTGCGGCTCCGGGTCGGTCTCGTAGGCCCAGTCGTAGAGCGGGTTGCCGGAGGGGAACATCAGCGCGGCGGGCATGTGGATGAGCGGGTCGAGCAGGAAGTCCGCGCGTCCCGCCTCCAGCACGAGCACCGTGGAGGACGCGTCGGCCGACAGCCGGTTGGCCAGGGCCGACCCGGCCGAGCCCCCGCCGACGATGACGTAGTCGTAACGCGTCCTCATACCTGCTCCTCCGGGGTGTCGTGGGCGGCGGGCGCCGCGTCCTGCGGCGCGCCGCGGTCGAACCAGTCGGCCACGGCGGGCCGGGTGTTGTGCCAGATGTGCTTGGTCTCGAGGTATTCGTGCAGCCCCACCACGCCGAGCTCGCGCCCGATGCCGGACTGCTTCATCCCGCCCCACTCGGCCTGCGGGACGTAGGGGTGGTAATCGTTGATCCAGATGGTGCCGTGCCGCAGCCGGCCGGCGACCCGCTCGGCGCGGCCCGCGTCCTGGGTCCAGACCGCGCCGGCCAGGCCGTAGATCGTGTCGTTGGCCAGCGCCACCGCGGCGTCCTCGGCGCCGTCCCGGTCGGCCCCGGAGAAGGTCTCGACCGTGAGCACCGGGCCGAAGGACTCCTCCTGCACGCAGGCCATCTGGGTGCGGCACCCGTCGAGGATCGTCGGCGGGTAGTAGCAGCCCCCCTCGAGCTCACCTCCGGGGATCTCGCCGCCGCAGCGCACGACCGCCCCCTCGGCACGGGCCGCGTCGACGTAGGCGGCGACCTTGTCCCGGTGGGCGTCGCTGATGAGCGGCCCGGTCTCGGCGCGCTCGTCGAAGGGCCCACCCATCCGGATGCGACCGGCACGCCGGACGAGCTCGTCGACGACCTCGTCGTGCACACTCTCCTCGACGATCAGTCGCGCACCGGCGGAGCAGACCTGACCCGAGTCCAGGAAGATCGCGGTCAGCGCGTTGTCGACCGCCGCCTCGAGGTCGGCGTCGGCGAAGACGACGTTGGGGTTCTTGCCGCCGAGCTCCAGCGCCACCCGCTTCACGGTGGGCGCGGCGGCCGCCATGATGGTCCGCCCCGTGACCACGCCGCCGGTGAAGGAGACGAGGTCGACGTCGGGGTGCGAGGTCAGCGTCGGGCCGACGTCGGCGCCGGCCCCGGTGACCAGGTTGCCGACCCCGGCGGGTAGGCCGGCCCGCTCCAGGGCCCCCAGGAGCCAGATCGCCGTCTGCGGGGTCAGCTCGCTCGGCTTGAGGACGAAGGTGTTGCCCGCCGCGAGGGCCGGGGCGACCTTCCACGAGGTCTGCAGCAGCGGGAAGTTCCACGGGGTGATGAGCGAGCAGACGCCCACCGGCTCGTGCACGACCCGGGAGGAGACCCCCGGCATACCCGTGTCCACGACCCGGCCCGCCTCGGACTGCGCGAGATCGGCGAAGTGCCGGAAGACCCCGATGATGTCCTGCATGTCGATGCGCGACTCAGCCATCCGCTTGCCGGTGTCGAGCGACTCCAGCCGGGCCACGTCCTCCAGCTCGGCCTCCAGCAGGTCGGCGACCCGGCGCACCACGGCGGCCCGCTCCGGCGTCGGGGTCTGCGGCCAGCCACCGCGGTCGAAGGCGGTCCGGGCAGCCGCGACCGCCGCCTCGGCGTCGGTGGCGTCTGCCTCGTCGACCGTGGCGACCACCTGTCGGTCGGCCGGGCAGGTGATCTCGCGGGTCCGGCCCGAGGCGGAGGACCGCCACCGTCCCTCGATGTAGAGCGTGGGCATCGCCTCTCCTTCGTCGGGGACCGTCGGCCCACCTTAGCGAGCGGGACCGGCTGCGTGGCGGGGGTCGCTAGGGTGTTCGCGCATGAGCCGGGCGACGGCGCAGGACACCACGGGCACCCCACGGCTGGGTGCGGTCTTCTGGGCCTCGCTGCTCCTCACCGGCGGTGCGGAGAGCCTGCGCGACGCCGCGGTCATCGCTGCGGTGCCCTTCACCCTCATCCTCGTGGCGCTGTGCGTCAGCCCCGCGGTCGACACCCGCCGCGACCGCGCCGGTCAGCGGCAGGAGGGCGCCTGGAGCCCGGGCGAGCGCTGAGCCGCCCCACCCCGCGCCTCAGACGTTGCGGCGGTACTGCCCACCGACCTCGAAGAAGGCCTCGGTGATCTGGCCCAGGGTGCACACCCGGGCGGCGTCCATGAGCACGGCGAAGACGTTGTCGCCGGCCATCGCGGCCTCCTTGAGCCGGGCCAGGGCCTCCTGCGCCTCCTCGCGGTGCTCCTCCTGGTATGCCTGGACCCGGTCCAGCTGCGACTGCTTCTCCGCCTCGGTGGCCCGGGCCAGCTCGACCTCGACCTCCTCCCGCTCGGACTCGGGCCGCCGGAAGGTGTTGACCCCGATGATCGGCAGCGTGCCGTCGTGCTTGCGGTGCTCGTAGAGCAGCGACTCGTCCTGGATCTTGCCGCGCTGGTAGCCGGTCTCCATGGCGCCGAGGACGCCGCCGCGCTCGCTGATCCGGTCGAACTCCGCGAGCACCGCCTCCTCGACGAGGTCGGTGAGCTGCTCGATGATGAACGACCCCTGGTTGGGGTTCTCGTTCATCGCCAGGCCCCACTCCTTGTTGATGATGAGCTGGATCGCCAGCGCGCGCCGCACCGACTCCCCGCTGGGGGTGGTCACCGCCTCGTCGTAGGCGTTGGTGTGCAGCGAGCTGGCGTTGTCGTAGATCGCGATGAGCGCCTGCAGCGTCGTGCGGATGTCGTTGAAGTCCATCTCCTGCGCGTGCAGCGAGCGCCCCGACGTCTGGACGTGGTACTTCAGCTTCTGGCTGCGCTCGTTGGCGCCGTAGCGCTCGCGCATCGCGACCGCCCAGATGCGCCGCGCCACCCGCCCGATGACGGAGTACTCCACGTCCATCCCGTTGGAGAAGAAGAACGACAGGTTGGGCGCGAAGGCGTTGATGTCCATCCCGCGGGCGAGGTAGGACTCGACGTAGGTGAAGCCGTTGGCGAGGGTGAAGGCGAGCTGGCTGATGGGGTTCGCTCCGGCCTCGGCGATGTGGTAACCCGAGATGGACACCGAGTAGAAGTTGCGCACCCCCTGCTCGATGAACCACTCCTGGACGTCGCCCATCATCCGCAGCGAGAACTCGGTGGTGAACAGGCAGGTGTTCTGCCCCTGGTCCTCCTTGAGGATGTCCGCCTGGACCGTGCCGCGGACGTGCTGCAGGGCATACTCGCGCAGCTTCTGCGCCTCGGCCCCGGAGGCTCGCGGCCCTCCCGCTCCCGGAAGGCCTCGACCTGCTGGTCGATCGCGGTGTTGAGGAAGAAGGCGAGCACGGTCGGCGCCGGGCCGTTGATCGTCATCGACACCGAGGTGGTCGGGTCGACGAGGTCGAAGCCGTCGTAGAGCGCCTTCATGTCATCCAGCGTCGCGATGGAGACCCCGGAGGTGCCGACCTTGCCGTAGATGTCCGGGCGCTGCGCCGGGTCGTGGCCGTAGAGGGTGACCGAGTCGAAGGCGGTGGACAGCCGGGTCGCCGGCTGCCCCTCGGAGAGCAGCTTGAAGCGCCGGTTGGTGCGGAACGGGTCGCCCTCGCCCGCGAACATCCGCGCCGGGTCCTCGTTGTCCCGCTTGAAGGCGAAGACGCCTGCCGTGTAGGGGAAGAAGCCCGGGAGGTTCTCCCGGCGCCAGAAGCGCACCAGCGCGCCGGCCTCGTCGTAGGTCGGCAGCGCGACCCGGGGTATGCGGTTGCCGGAGAGCGACTCCTTGGTCAGCCGGGTCCGGATCTCGCGGTCGCGGACCTTCACCACCTGCTCGTCCCCGGAGTATGCCTCCACGCGCGCGGGCCAGCCCTCGATCATCTCCTCGACCTCGGTCGGGAGCTTCCGCCGCGCCTCGGCGAGGAGGTCGTCGACGCCGTGGTCGGTCCTCCCGGCGGCTGCCAGCTCGTCGTCGACCGCGGCGAGGCGCTCGACGCGACGGGCGGCGAGGGCATACCGCTCGGTGTCGTCGTGGTAGCCGCGGACGGTGTCGGCGATCTCGGCGAGGTAGCGCACCCGCTTGGGCGGCACGACCTGCCGGATCATCGAGGAGTGCTGCACCTCGACGCGGGGCAGCACGCCCTCGGTGACGTCCAGACCCTGGTCGCCGAGAAGGTCGCGCAGCGCCTGGTAGAGGGCGGTGACCCCATCGTCGTTGAAGGTCGCGGCGGAGGTGCCGAAGACCGGCATGTCCTCGGGCTTCTTGCCGAAGGCCTCCCGGTTGCGCACGAGCTGACGGCCGACGTCCCGCAGTGCGTCCATGGCGCCGCGCCGCTCGAACTTGTTGATCGCGACGACGTCGGCGAAGTCGAGCATGTCGATCTTCTCCAGCTGGCTGGCCGCCCCGAACTCCGGGGTCATGACGTAGAGCGAGGTGTCGACGTAGGGCACGATGCCCGCATCGCCCTGCCCGATCCCGGGCGTCTCGACGACGACGAGGTCGAAGCCGGCGGCCTTGAGGACGTCGATGGCGACCGGCAGCGCCTCGGGCACCTCCGACTCGCCGCGGGTGGCCATGGACCGGAACATCGCCTGGTCCCCGCCGAGGGCACCCATCCGGATCCGGTCGCCGAGCAGCGCGCCGCCTCCCTTGCGCCGGGTCGGGTCGATGGCGAGCACCCCGATCCGGAGCCGGTCGCCCTGGTCGATGCGGAAGCGCCGGACCAGCTCGTCGGTGAGCGAGCTCTTGCCGGACCCGCCGGTGCCGGTGATCCCGAGCACGGGGGTGCTGCTCTCCTTCGCCGCCGCGGCATACCGCTCCCGGTCGGCGGACGGCAGCGAGCCGAGCTCGGCGCCGGTGATCGCCCGGGCGACCGCGGTCCGCTCCCCCGCCAGCACGGCCTCGACGTCGGCGGCGCCGACCTCCCAGAGGTCCGTGTCGGCCTCGGTGATGACCTGGTTGATCATCCCCGGCAGACCCAGGCGCTGCCCGTCCTCCGGGGAGAAGATGGTGACGCCGGCCTCGCGCAGCCGCTCGATCTCCTCGGCGACGATGACGCCGCCACCCCCGCCGACGACGGTGACGTGCCCCGCCCCCGCCTCGCGGAGCTGGTCCACGAGGTACTCGAAGTACTCCACGTGACCGCCCTGGTAGGAGGACACCGCGACGGCGTTGGCGTCCTCGTCGAGCACCGCCTCGACGACCTCGGCCACCGAGCGGTTGTGCCCCAGGTGGATCACCTCGGCGCCCTGGCTCTGCATGATGCGCCGCATGATGTTGATCGACGCGTCGTGCCCGTCGAAGAGGCTCGCGGCCGTGACGATCCGGACCGGGTGCTCCGGGGTGCGCAGGGCGGGCCTGCCGCCGGCGGCCTGCGATCCCGACGCGGTCGCGCTCTGGTCGTTCTTCACCGGTGCTCTCCTCCTCGAGTGCTGGCTGACCCCTCGATGGTAGTGGACCGGCGCGGCCTCCTTGACGTGCTCGTCAACCGGGCGCCTCCGGTCCGCTGGTCGCACGCCTCTCCCCGGAGCCGGAAGAGATCGTTACCGTTACGTAACCGCGAATGCTTGATGCCCGACAGGTCGGGGTGCTGCGATAGGTCCCCGTGCCCACGTCCCCACGATCCGGGATGCGGGGAAGTTCTTCAGAAAGGACGCGCGACGATGCGCAGAAGCACTACTCGCCGGCTGGCGATGACAGCGACCCTCGGCCTGGCGGGAGTCACGTTGGCCGCCTGCGGCGGCGGCGAGGGGGCCGGCAGCGACAACGTCGACGAGGCCCTGTCGTCGGTCGACGTCGCCTGCGAGCCGTACCAGGAGTACGGCGACCTCGAGGGGACGAGCGTGAGCGTCTACACCTCGATCGTCTCCCCCGAGGACCAGTCCCACATCGACGCCTTCATCCCCTTCGAGGACTGCACCGGCGTGACGGTGGAGTACGAGGGCTCCCGCCAGTTCGAGACTCAGCTCCCCGTGCGGCTCGAGTCCGGCAACGCCCCCGACATGGCCTACATCCCCCAGCCCGGTCTCGTCCAGCGCCTCGTCACCGACTTCCCGGACTCGGTCTTCCCGGTCGGCGAGCAGGCCGAGGCCAACGTCGACGAGTACTACAACGAGTCCTGGAAGGGCTACGGCACGGTCGACGGCACGTACTACGCCGCTCCGCTCGGCGCCAACGCCAAGTCCTTCGTGTGGTACTCCCCGGGAGCCTTCGAGGAGAACGGCTACCAGATCCCCGAGACCTGGGACGACCTCATGGCGCTCTCTGAGCAGATCGCCTCGGACCACCCGGACGCCAAGCCCTGGTGCGCTGGCATCGAGTCCGGCAACGCCACCGGCTGGCCGGCCACAGACTGGTTGGAAGACATGATGCTGCGGACCGCCGGGCCGGAGGCCTACGACCAGTGGGTCGAGCACGAGATCCCCTTCAACGACGACCAGGTCGTCGAGGCGCTGGACCAGGCCGGCCAGGTGCTCAAGGACGAGCAGATGGTCAACGGAGGCCTCGGTGGCGTGGAGTCGATCGCCACCGTGCCCTTCGGCGAGGCCGGGCTGCCCATTCTCGACGGGTCGTGCTTCCTGCACCGGCAGGCGTCCTTCTACCAGCCAACTGGCCGGAGGGTACCAACGTCGCCGAAGACGGCGACGTCTTCGCGTTCTACCTGCCGGGCAACGACCCCGACGAGCAGCCGCTGCTGGGTGGTGGCGAGTTCACGCTGATGTTCGCCGACCGTCCTGAGGTCCAGGCCCTGCAGGCCTACCTCGCGAGCCCCGAGTGGTCCAACGCCAAGGCGAAGGTCTCCTCCCCCGGATGGGTCTCGGCCAACTCCGGCCTCGACCCGGCCAACCTGAAGTCCCCCATCGACCAGCTGGCCTTCGAGCTGCTGACCGACGAGGCGACGGAGTTCCGGTTCGACGGTTCCGACCTCATGCCGGCCGCGGTCGGCACCGGGTCCTTCTGGACCGGCATGACCAACTGGATCACCGGCGAGGACACCCAGTCGGTGCTCGACTCCATCGAGAACAGCTGGGACTGACCCGCTGACGGCGCGGGGCGGGCGCGGTGTCTCATCGCCCGCCCCCCCGCCGTCCGTGGCGCCGCAGCCCGCCGGAAAGGACTCATCCATGGAGTTTTTGCTCAACACCGGGACACCGGTGGAGAAGTTCCTCGTCATGGGGATCGCGATCCTGCTGTTCGTGGCAGTGATGGCACTCGTGCTCTTCCTCGCCGACCGCCCTCGGATGCCCCTGTGGATCACGGTGCTGGCGTTCTTGGGCCCGGCAGCCCTGCTGGTCGTCTTCGGGCTGGTCTACCCCGCCATCGTGACGATCATGAACTCGTTCCGCAGCGACAACGGCCAGGACTGGGTCGGTGTGCAGAACTACGCCGACGTCTTCGGCAACTCGGCGCTGCGGATCGTGCTGCTCAACACCTTCCTGTGGGTGATCTTGGTGCCACTGCTGTCGGCGGCGATCGGGCTGGTGTATGCCGTGCTCGTGGACCGGACCCGCTTCGAGAAGCTCGCCAAGACCCTGGTCTTCCTCCCGATGGCGATCTCAATGGTCGGGGCGAGCATCATCTGGAAGTTCGTCTACGACTTCAAGCCCACCGACCGGCCCCAGACGGGCCTGGCCAACCAGCTGCTGGTCTGGCTCGGCTTCGACAGCCAGCAGTTCCTGCTCACCTGGCCCTGGAACACCTTCTTCCTGATCGCCGTGATGATCTGGATCCAGTCCGGCTTCGCGATGACGATCCTGTCGGCCTCGATCAAGGCGATCCCGGACGACATCATCGAGGCCGCCAAGCTCGACGGCGTCAGCAACTGGCAGATGTTCCGCTCGGTGACCGTCCCGTCCATCCGTCCCGCCGTCGTCGTCGTCATCACCACGATCGCGATGGCGACCCTCAAGGTCTTCGACATCGTCTTCACGATGACCGGCGGCAACTTCGACACCTCGATCGTGGCCAACGAGTTCTACACCCGGAGCTTCGTGCGCGGTGAGGGTGGCATCGGTGCCAGCCTCGCGGTGCTGCTCTTCGTCATGGTCGTCCCGGTCGTGGTCTACAACGTGCGCCAGATGAAGCTGGCGGAGGAGCAGCGATGAGCACCAGCACCGACACCGCCGACACGGCCGGCACCACCCCGGCCAAGAGCACCCCGCCGCGCAAGCTCACCAAGGCCGAGCAGCGGGCGGTCGACGCGAAGACCAAGCTGTCCTCGCCGTGGGCCAGCGTGATCGCGATCGTCATCGCCATCCTGTGGAGCATCCCGACGCTCGGGCTGTTCGTCACCTCCTTCCGCCCGGAGATCGACATCCGCACCTCGGGATGGTGGACCTTCTTCAGCGACCCGCAGGTGACCTGGGCCAACTACGACGCGGTGCTCTACGGAGGCTCGACGAACTTCATCGATGTCTTCATCAACACCATCGTCATCACGTTGCCCGCCGTCATCATCCCCATCACGCTGGCACTGCTGGCGGCCTACGCCTTCGCGTGGCTGGAGTTCCGGGGCCGCAACATCTTGTTCGTCGCGGTCTTCGCGCTGCAGATCGTCCCGATCCAGATCACGATGATCCCGCTCCTGACGCAGTACAACAACTGGGGCATCGTCGGGTCGTTCTGGCCGATCTGGCTCTCACACACCATCTTCGCGCTGCCGCTGGCGATCTTCCTCCTGCACAACTTCATGATGGACATCCCCCGGTCCCTCGTGGAGGCGGCACGCGTCGACGGGGCGGGCCACGTGAAGATCTTCTTCCAAGTGCTGCTGCCCCTGCTCGTGCCGGCGATCGCGGCCTTCGGGATCTTCCAGTTCCTCTGGGTCTGGAACGACCTGCTCGTCGGACTGGTCTTCGGCTCGGCGCAGGAGGTGGCGCCGCTGACGGTCCGCCTGGCGGACCTGACCGGGACGCGCGGGACCGCCTGGCACCTGCTGTCGGCCGGCGCCTTCGTCGCCATGGTCGTCCCGGTGACCGTCTTCCTGTTGCTGCAGCGCTACTTCGTCCGCGGTCTGCTGGCCGGCGGTGTGAAGGGCTGAGCGGCCATCACGCACATCGACCCCGGGGAATCCTCCCGGGGTCGATGTGCTTACTGCCGGGCAGGGGAGGCCCCCACGACCGTAGGCTGACCTGCGTGACGAGCCTCGTCCTCGCTGGCGCTGCCACCCTCGGCGGGCTGCTCCTCGCGCTCGCCGCCTCGGACGGGGGGCACCGTGTCGCCGACGGCCTGCCGCTCATGCTGCTGCTGGTCGCCCTCGCCTTCGTCCTCAACTGGGTGGTCTACGTCCCCTCGTTCCTGGCGCAGACCGAGCGCTTCTTCGACCTCACCGGGTCCCTCACCTTCCAGCTCCTGGCGATCCTGGCCCTGGTCCTCGTCGAGGACCGCGACGCCCGCACCTGGGTCCTCGCGATGATGGTGCTCCTCTGGGCGCTGCGGCTCGGGGTCTTCCTCTTCCGGCGGGTCACGAAGGCGGGCAAGGACGGCCGCTTCGACGAGCTCAAGCAGGACTGGCGGAGATTCCTGCTCGTGTGGACGGTGCAGGGCCTGTGGGTCACCTTCGCCGCCGGCGCGGCGCTGGCCGCGATCACCTCCGGCACCCGGGAGCCGCTGGGCGTCCTCGGGTATGCCGGCATCGCGGTCTGGCTCCTCGGCTTCGGGGTCGAGGCGGTCGCCGACGCGCAGAAGTCGGCCTTCAGGGCCGACCCGGCGAACGAGGGTGACTTCATCCGGTCCGGTCTGTGGTCGATCTCCCGGCACCCCAACTACGTCGGCGAGATCCTGCTCTGGACCGGCGTCGCCCTGGTGGCGCTCCCGGCGCTCTCCGGCTGGCAGCACGTCACCCTGGTCTCCCCGGGGCTCATCTACCTGCTGCTGCGCTTCGGCAGCGGGGTCCCGGTGCTGGAGCGCCGGGCCGACGAGCGATGGGGCGGCCGGTCCGACTACGAGGCCTACACGGCGCGCACCCCCGTGCTCTTCCCCCTCGGGTCGCGCCGACGCCGCTCGCGCCCCGTTCAGTAGGTTGGTGCCCATGAGCACGAGCACGAGCACACCCGGACTCGCCCAGGCCCTGGACCGCATGGAGCAGGCCGGCGTCAGCCGGCCGGCGCGGGACACCTTCGCCCGCCACTACGAGAACCTCGCGGCCGGGGCGACGGGGCTCATCGCGGAGGCCGACGTGGAGCCGGCCCTGCCCGCCGCCCATCTCGACCAGGTGCAGGTCACCGAGGAGGAGGCCGCCGAGGCGCTCGGCGCGACCGCCGTCATCACCCTCAACGGCGGGCTCGGCACCTCGATGGGGCTGGCCGGCCCGAAGTCGCTGCTCCCGGTCCGGAGCGACCTCACCTTCCTCGACATCACCGTGCGCCAGGTGCTCGCGCTGCGGGAACGCTACGGCGTGCGGCTGCCGCTGACCTTCATGGACAGCTTCTCCACCCGGGAGGCCACGCTGGAGGTGCTGGCGCGCTACCCCGACCTGGAGGTGGCGGGCCTACCGCTGGACTTCCTGCAGAGCCAGGAGCCCAAGCTGCGCGCCGACGACCTCACCCCCGTCACCTGGGAGGCCGACCCCGGGCTGGAGTGGTGCCCGCCCGGCCACGGCGACCTCTACCCCTCGCTGCTGGCGAGCGGGCTCCTCGACCGGCTGCTCGAGGGTGGTTTCCGGTATGCCTTCGTCTCCAACGTCGACAACCTCGGCGCCGTCCCCGACGGGCGGGTGGCGGCGTGGTTCGCGGCCAGCGGCGCCGGTTTCGCCGCCGAGGTCTGCCGCCGCACCGAGATGGACAAGAAGGGCGGCCACCTCGTCCGCCGGCGCGCGGACGGCCGGCTGGTGCTGCGCGACACCGCGCAGACGGCGGAGGAGGAGATGGTCCACTTCATGGACGGCGAGAAGCACCCCTACGTCAACACCAACAACCTGTGGTTCGACCTGGAGCGGCTGCGCGCGATGTTGGCCGAGCGGGACGGGGTCATGGAGCTCCCGCTCATCCGCAACGCCAAGACGGTCGACCCCAAGGACAAGGCTTCGACCCCGGTCGTCCAGATCGAGTCGGCGATGGGCAGCGCCGTCGAGCTCTTCGACGACGCCGCGTCGGTGGCGGTGACCCGGGACCGCTTCGTGCCGGTCAAGACCACCAACGAGCTGGCGCTGCTGCGCTCGGACGTGTATGCCGTCGACGACACCTCCTACCGGTTGCGCAGGACCGTGGACCCGGCGCCGGTGGTCGACCTGAGCAAGGAGCACTACGGGATGATCGGCGACTTCGACGAGCGCTTCCCCGCCGGGGTGCCCTCGCTGGTCGAGGCCGAGCGGCTCGAGGTGCAGGGCGACTGGCGCTTCGGCCGCGACGTCCGCGTCGTCGGGGGGGCCGTGCTCGGACCGGAGGGCGGCACCGTCGAGGACGGGACCACGCTGGGCGCGTCGTGAGGACGGTCCAGGACGACCTCGGTGCGACGGTGCCGCTGCCCCAGGGCGCGGTGACCAGGGTGGTGTCCCTCGTGCCCTCGCTCACCGAGGCGCTGGCGGCGACCCGGCGCGAGGCCCTCGTGGGCGCCACGGACTGGTGCACCCACCCCGCCGACCTCGACGTCCCGCGGGTCCGGGGCACCAAGAACCCGGACCGGGCCGCGGTGGCGGCGCTCGCTCCCGAGCTGGTCGTCTGCGTCCAGGAGGAGAACCGCGAGCTGGACGTGCGACGGCTGCGGGACGCGGGCATACCGGTCTGGGTCGGGGTGGTGGAGTCGGTCGACGACGCGCTGCGCGTGCTGCGCACGCTGCTCGTCGACGTCCTGGGGTGGGGCGAGCCGGCGTGGCTGACCGAGGTGGAGCGTCGCTGGGCCCCCGGGCCGGGCACCCCGCCCCGGGCGCGCGTCGCCGTGCCGATCTGGCGCGACCCGTGGATGGTCGTCGGTGCCCGGACCTACACCACCGACCTGCTCGACCGCGCGGGGCTGGCCAACGTCTACGCCGGCGACGAGGACCGCTACCCGAGGGTCGAGGTGGACGACCTCGACCGCGCCGGTGCCGACGTCGTGCTGCTCCCGGACGAGCCCTACGTCTTCACCGCGCTGGACGGGCCGGAGGCCTTCTCCCGCACCCCGACGCGGCTCGTCAGCGGCAGGGTGCTCACGTGGTACGGCCCCGCCATGCTGGAGGCCGCCGACCTGCTCACCTCGGTGCCCGCGACGGGGACCCACGGAGCGCCACGAGACGATCCGCCCAGCCCGCGCTAGCCGATCGAGCCCGAGCGAGCGACGTCTGCATACCAGTGGGCGCTCGCCTTGGGGATGCGGCGCTGCGTGTCGTAGTCGACCCGGACGATGCCGAAGCGCTTGGTGTAGCCGAAGGCCCACTCGTAGTTGTCCAGCAGCGACCACACGAAGTAGCCGCGGACGTCGGCGCCCTCCGTGATCGCGCCGTGGACCGCCCGCAGATGGCCCTCCAGGTAGGCGATCCGGTCCTGGTCGTCGACGAAGCCTCCTCGTCGGGGACGTCCGGCATGGCCGCGCCGTTCTCGGTCACGTAGAGGCGGGTGCCGGCGGGGCCGGTGTAGTCCCGCTGCAGCCGCACCAGGAGCTCGTGCAGCGCCGGGGGCCGGATCTCCCAGCCCATGTCGCTGACGGGTATGCCACGGCGGACCGTCACCACGTGCTCGGACCCGACGTTGGGTGAGGGGCCGTCGTGAGCGCGGGCCTGGCGGGCGGCCTCTCGGGCGGCCTCCGGGGCGGGGCCGGTGACCATGCTGCTGGCGTAGAAGTTGACCCCGAGCACGTCGATCGGCGTCGAGATCGTCTCCAGGTCGCCCGCCTGCACCAGGTCGCGCGGCCACAGCTCGCCCAGGTCGTCCAGGACGTCCGGCGGGTAGGCACCCCGCGTGATCGGCTCGATGAAGAAGCGGTTCGCCAGTCCGTCGAGCCGTCGGGCCGCGTCCTGGTCGGCCGCCGACGCGGGATCCTGCGGCTGCATCTCGGTGAAGTTGAGGGTCAGGCCCAGCTCCAGCCCGGGGTCCCGCTCGCGCAGTGCACTCACGGCGCGGCCGTGGGAGAGCAGGAGATTGTGGGCGGCCCGCAACCCGTCCTGCGGGTCGGTGCGCCCGGGGGCGTGCACGCCGGCGGCATACCCGAGGAAGGCCGAGCACCACGGTTCGTTGAGCGTCGTGAGCTGCCGCACCCTGTCCCCGATCCGGTCGTGGACCGCCAGTGCGTAGTCGACGAACCGGTCGACCACCCCGCGGTCGGCCCAGCCGCCCTCCTCCTCCAGCGCCTGCGGCATGTCCCAGTGGTAGAGCGTCACCCAGGGCAGGATGTCGGCGCCCAGCAGCTCGTCGACCAACCGGGAGTAGAAGTCCAGTCCTCGGGGGTTGACCGTGCGCCCGTCCGGGCAGACCCGCGCCCAGGACACCGAGAACCGGTAGGCCCCGAGACCGAGCGCACGCATGAGCGACACGTCCTGCGGCATCCGGTGGTAGTGGTCGCAGGCCACCGCCCCGGTATGCCCCTCCACCACCTTGCCCGGGGTCGCGGAGAAGGGTTCCCAGATGCAGTCGGCCCGGCCGTCCTCGTGGACCGCCCCTTCGATCTGGTAGGCCGCGGTGGCGGCCCCGAGGAGGAAACCGTCGGGAAAGGCGAGAGGGGCGGTCATGGCGGACAGACTCCTTCGGGCGGACCGGCTGTTGCCGTGCAGGTCAGAACTCACCCACTCTGCGCACCCCTGGGCCGCGCCGTCAACAGCACCGCTGCGACGACGCGAGCCGGGCTCCGGGCGACGCCCCGGCGCGAGGGCCCGACTCGGCGCCGACATGTGAGAGCGTAACCCCATGGCGCGGCACATCGTGGTCCTCAACGGGCCGAACCTCAACCTGCTCGGCACCCGCGAGCCGGAGATCTACGGCACGGCCACCCTCGCCGACGTCGAGCGGCTCTGCGCCGACCGCGGGGCCGAGCACGGCCTGGAGGTGAGGTGCCGGCAGAGCAACCACGAGGGTGAGCTGGTCGACGCGCTGCAGGAGGCGGGTCGCGACCCTGACTGCGTCGGCGTCGTGCTCAACGCCGGTGCCTGCACGCATACCTCCGTGGCGCTGCACGACGCGATCAAGGGCACCGCGGTGCGCGTCGTGGAGGTGCACGTGTCCAACCCGCACGCGCGCGAGCCGTTCCGGCACACCTCCTACCTCTCCCCCGTCGCCGAGATGGTCGTGGCCGGTGCGGGGGTGCCGGGCTACGGCTGGGCCGTCGACCACCTGGCCACCGCGCCCGACCCCCGGTCCTCGGACGCGCGGGGCACCCGGGCATGAGCGGGGCGGCACCGGCGAGGCAGGCACGCCGCGAGACGTGGTCGAGCTCGACCGGCTTCATCCTGGCGGCCGTCGGGTCCGCGGTCGGACTGGGCAACATCTGGCGCTTCCCGGGGGTGGCCTACGAGAGCGGCGGCGGCGCCTTCCTCGTGCCTTACCTCGTGGCCCTGCTCACCGCCGGTATCCCGATCCTTTTCCTCGACTACGCCATCGGGCACCGCTACCGCGGCGCCGCACCCCTGGCCTACCGGCGCATGGCCCGGCCGGCCGAGGCGCTCGGGTGGTTCCAGATCGTGCTGAGCTTCGTCATCGCGGTCTACTACGCCGCGGTCATCGCGTGGTCGCTCAGCTACTTCGTCTTCGCCTTCGACCTGCGCTGGGGGGAGGACACGGCCGCCTTCTTCGTCGGCGAGTACCTCCAGGTCGGAGAGCCGGGTATCTCGACGACGCTGGTCTCCGGGGTGGCGCTCCCGCTCGTGCTCGTCTGGGCCGCGGTCCTGGTCATCATCGCCCTCGGGGTCACCAAGGGGGTGCAGCGGGTCAACATCATCTTCATCCCGCTGCTCGTCCTCGCCTTCGGGGGACTCGTCGTGCGGGCGCTCACCCTCCCGGGCGCCGCCGACGGTCTCAACGCCCTCTTCACCCCCGACTGGGCGGCGCTGGCCGACCCGGCCGTGTGGATCGCCGCCTACAGCCAGATCTTCTTCAGCCTCTCGATCGCCTTCGGCATCATGGTCACCTACGCGTCCTACCAGCGGCGCCGGGCCAACATGACGAGCTCGGGCCTCGTCGTCGCCTTCGCCAACTCCAGCTTCGAGATTCTGGCCGGCATCGGCGTCTTCGCGACCCTGGGCTTCCTGGCCCACCAGCAGGCCACGACCATCGACCAGCTGGAGGGGCTGTCCGGGCCCATCCTGTCCTTCGTCACCTTCCCCGCGGTCATCAGCGAGATGCCGGGCGGCGCCGTCTTCGGCGCCGTCTTCTTCGGGGCGCTCGTCCTGGCCGGGTTCACCTCGATCATCTCCATCCTGCTCGGCGTGGCCGCCTCGGTCCAGGAGAAGTTCGGGCTGACCCACCGCACGGCCGCCGTCACGGTGTGCGTGGTGTGCTCGGTCATCTCGATCGGGCTGTTCTCCACCACCTCCGGCCTCATCGCGCTGGACACCGTCGACCAGTGGGCCAACAACGTCGGCATCGTCGTCTCCGCCATCGTCATGACCGTCCTCATCGTCTGGGTCTTCCGGACGGCCCCGGTCCTGCGGGCCCACCTCAACCGCGTCTCGACCTTCCGCGTGGGGCGTGTCTGGTTCGTCCTCGTCGGCGGCCTGGCGCCGGTGGTGCTCACCACCATGCTCGTCCAGCGGGTCCGCACGCTGGTCACCGAGGGGTACGAGGGCTACCCGGCGTGGTACCTCCTCGTCTTCGGCTGGGGCACCATCGGCCTGGTCGCGGTGGGTGCGCTCGTGCTGACCCTCATCCCCTGGCGGGGCCGTGACGACGCCGGCTTCCGCGCCTGGCCCGAGCTCGAGGAGGAGCAGCGATGACCACGTCGGCCGTGCTCATGATGATCGTGGCGATGCTCGTCGTGTGGGGCGGGCTGGTCGCCAGCGTGCTCTTCCTGCGCGCCCGACCCGAGGTGGACGACGCCGAGCTGCCCGACCCGGACGCTCCCCCCGCCGAGCAGCGCTGAGCCCCGGGGGTCAGCCCTCGGTCTCGAGCAGCGCCCGGGCGGCGTGGTAGCCGCCGAGGGCGCTGACGCCCCCGCCGCGCCGGGACCCGGCCCCCGCGAGCAGCACCCCGGGGTAGGCCGTGGCCACGCCCCATCGCTGCGCCGGCGTGTCGAGCGGGGCGTCGTCCTCCACGAACGGCCACTCCAGCGGGGCGTGGAAGATGTTGCCGCCCGGCATGGCCAGGCTCGCCTGCAGGTCCCGCGTGGTGCGCGTCTCGACGCACGGGAGACCGTCGCCATCGGTGAGCACGACGTCGTCGATCGGCTCGGCCAGCACCGAGGACATCGAGTCGAGCACCGCGCGCTGCAGCTCGTCCCGGGCCTCCTCGCCGCGCCCGTCGAGGAGGCGGTCGGGTGTCTGCAGCGTGAAGACGGTCATCGTCTGGGCCTCGGGGTGCCGCTCGCGCAGCCGCGGGCTCAGGATGGTCGGATCGGTGAGCGAGTGGCAGTAGATCTCGGCCGGCATCGGGCTCGGCACCTGCCCCCGCCCGGCGTCGGCCGCGGCCTGCTGCAGCTGGGTGTAGGTCTCGTTGATGTGGAACGTCCCGCCGAAGGCCGCCTCTGGGGCGACCCCGGTCTCCCGCAGCCGGGGCAGCCGGGAGAGCAGCAGGTTCACCTTCACCTGGGCTCCCTCCACCCGCTCCCCCGGCGGGCCTCCCGCGACCTCGTCGAGCACCGCCGGGGCTGCCGCCCACAGGATCCGGCCCGCGGTGGCGCGCTGCGGCATACCCTCCGCGTCCTGCCAGGTGACGGCGCCCTCCTCGACCGCGGTCACCGTGGCCCGCGTGACCAGCTCCGCGCCGGCGTCGCGGGCGGCGCGCTCCAGCTCGCCCGAGACCTGGCCCATGCCCCCGATCGGCACGTCCCAGTCCCCGGTGCCGCCGCCGACGACGTGGTAGAGGAAGCAGATGTTGTGCCGCAGGTGTGCGGCGTGCGCGTCGGCGAAGGTGCTGATGAGGCCGTCGGTGAGGATGACCCCCCGCACCAGGTCGTCGGCGACCGTGGACTCGATCACCTCTCCGAGGGGACGCTCCAGCAGGTCGCGCACCAGTCCTGGGTCCCCGACGCGGTGCGCCATCTCGCGCCGCCGCAGCAGGGGCTCGGTCATCGTCGGCCACACCGCCCGGGCGAGCTCGCCCACCCGCTCGTAGAAGCGGTCCCAGCGGGCGGCGTCGGCGCCGGCACCGACGGCGGCGAAGGAGGCGGCCGTGGCCGGCGGGTCGCCGTGGTCGATGAGCAGGCCGGTGTCGCCGCCGGGCACCGGGGTGTAGGAGGAGTAGCGGCGTCGGCGCAGGTGCAGCGAGAGACCCAGGTCGTCGACGACCCGGCGCGGCAGCAGGCTGACGAGGTAGGAGTAGCGCGACAGCCGGGCACCGGTGCCGGGGAAGGCCTCCGCCGACACGGTCGCACCTCCCAGCTCCGGCGACCGCTCCAGCAGCAGGACCGAGCGACCGGCGCGGGCGAGGTAGGCCGCGGCGGCCAGCCCGTTGTGCCCGCCGCCGACCACCACGACGTCGTGGCTCGAAGTCATGGGGCCGATGGTAGGCGCTGCAGGTCAGTCGCGGGGGCGCCGGTCCTGCCGCCGGTCTCCCTGGCGCTGGCCGCGGGAGCCGCCCTGGCCGCCCCGGCCCCGACGGTCGCGACCCCGGTCCTGCTGGCGCCGGTCCTGCCCCCGGTCTCCCTGGCGCTGGCCGCGAGGACCGCGCGGTGCCCGCGATCCGCGGCCCGGACCGCGCTTGGGGCGCATGACGTCGTCCAGCCGGCTCTGCGGCACCGGCTCACCCTCTGGCACCGACCCGCCCGCCGTCTCGATCACGGCGTGGTCCTCGGGGGCGACCGGCCGGGGCTCGGTCT
Source organism: Serinicoccus sp. CNJ-927 (assembly GCF_001942435.1). NCBI lineage: Bacteria > Bacillati > Actinomycetota > Actinomycetes > Micrococcales > Ornithinimicrobiaceae > Serinicoccus > Serinicoccus sp. CNJ-927. The sequence goes on from NZ_MKKF01000048.1 coordinate 49,762, forward strand.
CGACCCCCGCGGCGTCCAGCATCCGGGCCACCTGCCGCTTCTGGTGCGGCAGGGCCAGGGTCACGACGACGCCGTCCTCCCCGGCCCGCGCGGTGCGTCCGGAGCGGTGCAGGTAGTCCTTGTGGTCGGCCGGGGGGTCCACCTGGAGCACCAGCGAGACGTCGTCGACGTGGATGCCGCGCGCGGCCACGTCGGTCGCGACGAGCACGGGCAAGGTGCCGGACTTGAAGGCGTCCAGGACGCGGGTCCGCTGGGCCTGGTTGAGACCGCCGTGCAGGGCGGCGGCGAAGACACCGGACTCGCGCAGCTGGAGCGCCACCCTGTCCGCGCCGAGCTTGGTGCGGCAGAAGACCACCGTGCGGCCCGGGCGGTTGGCAATGGCCGCCGTGATCGGCTTCTTGTGGTGCGGGTGCACGAGGAAGACGTGGTGCGCCATCGTCGTGACACTGGCGCGTGCGTCGTCGGTGGAGTGGGTGACCGGGTCCTTGAGGTAGGTCTTCGCGACCTGGTCGACCCCGTGGTCCAGCGTGGCGGAGAAGAGCAGCCGCTGGCCGTCGGAGGGGGTGAGGTCGAGGACCTGGCGGATCGCCTCCACGAATCCCATCTCGGCCATGTGGTCGGCCTCGTCGAGGACGGTCACCTCGACCTCGGAGAGGTCCGCGGCGCTCCGGTCGACGAGGTCGATGAGACGACCCGGGGTGGCGACGAGGACGTCCACGCCCTTCTCCAGCGCGCGCAGCTGCGGGGTGTAGGACATCCCCCCGGCCACGAGCACGAAACGGCGGTCGACCGCGCGCATCAGCGGCGCCAGCGCGTCGACGATCTGCATGGCCAGCTCGCGGGTCGGCGTGAGGATGACCGCGCGCGGACGGTGCGGCACGGCACGCGGCCGGGCGGCGAGCCGGTCCAGCAGCGGCAGCCCGAAGGCCATGGTCTTGCCCGAGCCGGTCTGGCCACGGCCCAGCAGGTCGCGCCCCGCCATCGCGTCGGGGATGGTCGCCGCCTGGATCGGGAAGGGGGTCGTGATGCCGATACGCGCCAGGGTCGTCACCAGCACCTCGCGGAGCCCGAGCGGGACGAAGCCGTTGTCGGCCTCCACCGCGGCCGAGGCGTCCTCGCTGCGTGCCGCGGACACCCGCTCCTGGTAGGCCGCGTCCGCCGCGTCGCGCTCGTCCTCGGCCTCGGCGAACGAGTCGTCGGCGCTGCCACGCTCCCACGAACGGGACGGCCTCCCACGGTTGTCGCGCCGGTCCTCCCAGCGGTCGCCGCGCGGTCCACGGTCCTCGCGCCGGCGTCCCTCCTCCCAGCTGCGTCCCTCGTGCCGCCCGCGGCCCGGGCGACCCTCGCGCTCCTCGCGGTGCGAGCGCCAGGTCCGCTCCTGGTAGCCCGAGCCCTGCTGCCGTCCTTGACCCTCGCGCGAGCCACCCCGGTCGTCTCGGCGGTAGCCACCGCGGTCTCCCCGGTCGTCTCGGCGGTAGCCGCCCCGGTCACCGCGGTCGTCGCGGCGACGCTGCGCCCGCTCGCCCTGCCGGCGCGGGTCCCGCTCGTCGCGGTCGCGCCAGCGCTGCTTGCCGACCGGACGCTCGTCCTGGGCGCCCCGGCTCGAGCCGCGCCGGTCGCCGCGGCCGCCCTTGAGCTGGGCGCGGGCCTGCTTCTCCCGCGCCTGGCGGGCTGCCTTCTTCTGGGCGGCGCTGTGGCGGGGCTTCTTCTTCCCGGACGCACCGGCGCGTGCTGATTTGGCCATGGTGAGGCTCACCTCTTCGAGTGGGTCGAGGTGGGTTCTCGCGTCGACGCCTCTGGCGTGACCGGACCTACCTCCAGGCGCTCGCTGGGCGCCCGTGATCGCTTCGCAAGGCTAGACGGCCTTGTGGAGGCTGCTTAGGGCAGCCAGTAGACTCTACAGGACGCAACCGGACCCCACGCCGCCAACCCGTATCCGCGGTGCCCGAACGCAGGACGTCCGAATTCGGAGGGACAGCAGTGCTAGTTGCACTAAGGGTAGAGAACTTTAAGAGTATCCGCCGGGCCAAGGTCCGCTTTGGCGAACTTACATGTGTGGTCGGGCACAATGGTGTCGGCAAAAGCAATCTCTTCGACGCCATCCACTTCCTTAGCTTGCTAGCGGAGAAGGACGTGTACGCCGCAACTATCGAAGTGCGGCGGACAGGGGACGGATCATACGCCGCGCTCGATTTAGTTCATGGGCGAGACCCAGAAAAAATAATTCAACTCTCCGCCGACATGATTGCCTCGCCGGACGTTGTTGACGACTTCGGACAGGAATCAAAACCAAGCACTACTCTCTTGACCTATACCGTGGCGCTGCGATACGATTCTATGTCCGATCGTCTCCTAGTATCACGTGAATCACTCACGCATGCCAAACTTGGAGATTTCCGGTCATTCACCGAGTTCCCATGCTCAACGGCATTCAAGAATTCAGTTGCTATTGGATCTCGTCGAGGTGGGCCACTGATCTCCACTGACGATGCTCGTGGCGCCATAGTTTTACACGGAGACGGCGGGAGCAGAGGGCGGCCCGCCCCGGCTGGCACCTCTCCATTGACAGTGGTTGGCGGCACTAACACTGTCGACTATCCGACCGTGCTTGCTGCAAAAAGAGAAATGGCTTCCTGGCGGCTCTTGCATTTGGAGCCCAGTGCCATGCGCAGCCCGGACAGTCGTGGAGCTGAGCCGCACGTAAGCGCCTCGGGCGGACGTCTGGCGGCGACACTAAATGCACTGGTAGGAAAAGACAGTAATGTCGCGCTTGAGATCGTGAACAGACTCAACGAATTGAATTCCCACGTCCGACAACTAGAAGTATTTCAAGACGCCGCCAGGGATCAACTTGTGCTTCGCGCGCGCGTGCCGGGATTCGAGAACTGGATGTTTGGCAGGTCTCTCTCGGATGGAACGCTGCGATACATTGCCCTAGCTCTCATGCTGGCGGACGCGAGCGAACGCGGCGCATTATGCCTGGAGGAGCCTGAGAATGGGATACATCCTTCTCGAATTCCCAATCTCGTTGCCCTGCTACAGGACTATGCAGTCGACCTTGAGGAGGCGGTCGCGGACGACAATCCACTGCGACAAGTAATTCTCAACTCTCATTCCCCCGAGGTTGCACGGCAGATCTCTCCTAACGATCTGCTTTTTGCCGAACACCTTAGAGGCCCCGGGGGCGATACACAAAGTATATTCCGGCCTCTACGAGGCACCTGGAGGGCGAACGCAGATCCTGATGAAGTCCTGTTGGCGAAGGATCCGCATAGTGTTGCTGACTTTATCGGCGGATCTCCTTTACGCGCTGAATTTCAGCAGATGGAAATGCATTTTGGGACAGCCCAATGACCAAGCAGCTCACGTTGTCAATTGCGTGCGACGGCGGGACAGACCGAGCGCTAGTCCCGATAGCTCTCTGGGCACTACATCGTATTTCACCAGATACGGACATTGTTGAGCCGACGTTCCTGAAGCGGAAAGGTTCAATCGCTGATTTCGTTGCCTCGCGCACGGATGGGTCACAGTTGCTCATACTGCACCGGGATGCGGAGTCCTCCACACTCGAGTCTCGCGCCAGCGAGTTTGACGGTATTGACTTGACAGGTATTGCAAGGTGCATTCCTGTCCGCATGAGCGAGGCTTGGTTACTGGTGGAGCCTGCAGCAATAGCACTGGCGGCGGGTGACCCATCAGCTACTCCAACCGTTCCTAAACTATCGCAGTTGGAGAATCTTGCAGATCCGAAGTTGGTGCTCGAAAATCTGCTACTCGAGGCACACGGTGCGACTGGACGCAGACAGAAAGTCTTCCGTCAAAGACTAGTTGAGCGCCGTGTGTCAGTGGCCGAGCGCATCGAGAACTTCGAGCCGCTCCTCACCCTACCTTCATTCGCGTATTTCTATCACGAGCTTGAGCGGGCACACCCATACGTGGGGCACCGTTAGGCGTCGATCCGTTCACGGTCCAGGTCGTGGGCCGAGTCGACGATGAAGTCCTTGCGGGGCGCGACCGAGGACCCCATGAGCAGGTCGAAGACCTCGTCCGCCCGTGCGGCGTCGGCCAGCGTGATCCGCCGCAGCGTCCGGTGCCTCGGGTCCATGGTGGTCTCGGCCAGCTGGTCGGCGTCCATCTCCCCCAGGCCCTTGTATCGCTGCATGGGCTGCTTGACCGTGCGGCCCTTCTTCTCCAGCCCCGCGACCGTGCGGCGCATCTCCGCCTCGGTGTAGGTGTAGACGAACTCCCGCTCCCGGCCCTTCCCCCGGCCACCGGCGACCTCGATCCGGTGCAGCGGCGGCATCGCGGCATACACCCGCCCCGCCTCGACCAGCGGTCTCATGTAGCGGAAGAACAGGGTGAGCAGGAGCGTCCGGATGTGGGCGCCGTCGACGTCCGCGTCGGTCATGATGATGACCTTGCCGTAGCGCACCAGGTCGAGGTCGAAGGACCGTCCCGAGCCGGCCCCGATGACCTGGATGATCGCCGCGCACTCGGCGTTGGACAGCATGTCCTGGACCGAGGCCTTCTGCACGTTGAGGATCTTGCCGCGCAGCGGCAGCAACGCCTGGTGGTCGCTGCTCCTGGCGAGCTTGGCGGTGCCCAGGGCGCTGTCCCCCTCGACGAGGAAGAGCTCGGAGCGCTCGGTGTCGTTGCTGCGGCAGTCCGCCAGCTTGGCGGGCAGCGAGCTGGACTCCAAGGCGTTCTTGCGGCGCTGCGTCTCCTTGTGCAGCCGCGCCGAGATGCGCGACTTCATCTCGGCGACGACCTTCTCCAGCAGCAGCGAGGCCTGGGCCTTGTCGCCGCGGTGGGTGCTCGTGAGCCGCTCGGTCAGGGCCTTCTCCACGGTGCGGGACACGATCGTGCGCACCGCGCTGGTGCCCAGCACCTCCTTGGTCTGCCCCTCGAACTGCGGCTCGGGGAGACGGACCGTCACGACGGCGGTCAGGCCGGCGAGGATGTCGTCCTTCTCCACCTTGTCGTTGCCGACCTTGAGCTTGCGGGCGTTGGTCTCGAGCTGTTTGCGGAAGACCTTCATCAGCGCCTGCTCGAAGCCGGCCAGGTGGGTGCCGCCCTTGGGCGTGGTGATGATGTTGACGAAGCTGCGCACCGTGGTGTCGTAGCCGGTCCCCCAGCGCAGCGCGACGTCCACCTCGCACTCGCGCTCGATCTCCCGCGAGACCATGTGGCCCAGCTCGTCGAGCATCGGCACGGTCTCGGTGAAGCTGCCCGACCCCTGCAGCCGCCAGACGTCGGTGACCGCGGCGTCGGCCGCGAGGTACTCGGCATACTCCGCGATGCCGCCGGAGTAGGCGAACGTCTCCTCCGCGGGCCCGTCCGCGCCCGGCGTCCCCGCGAGGCGGCGCTCGTCGCGGATGACCATGGTGAGCCCGGGGACGAGGAAGGCGGTCTGGCGGGCCCGGGCGACGAGCTCGTCGTAGGCGAACTGCGCCTGGGCCAGGAAGATCTGCGGGTCGGCCCAGTAGCGCACCCGGGTGCCGGTGACCCCGCGTCTGGCCTTGCCCACGACGGCGAGGTCGCTGCTGCGCTCGAACGGTGTGAACGCGGCGTTCGGGTCCGGGCTGCCCCCGGCGTCGTCGAAGGTCCCGGGCTCGCCGCGCCGGAAGCTCATGCCGTAGGTCTTGCCTGCGCGGTCCACCTCGACGTCCAGCCGGGCGGACAGCGCGTTGACCACCGAGGCCCCCACGCCGTGCAGCCCTCCAGAGGCGGCGTAGGAGCCGCCGCCGAACTTGCCGCCCGCGTGCAGCTTGGTGAAGACCACCTCGACCCCCGAGAGCCCGGTGCGGGGCTCGATGTCGACCGGTATGCCCCGCGCCCGGTCCCGGACCTCGACCGATCCGTCGCGGTGCAGGAGCACCTCGATCCGGTCGCCGTGCCCGCCCAGCGCCTCGTCGACCGCGTTGTCGATGATCTCCCACAGGCAGTGCATCAGCCCCCGGGCGTCGGTCGACCCGACATACATCCCCGGGCGCTTGCGCACCGCCTCCAGGCCTTCGAGGACCTGCAGGTGGCGGGCGGAGTAGTCCTGAGTGGTCACGACCGGCAGGCTAGCGCGGGGCGCCGACAGGCCCCGGGAGGCGCGGCGCGCTGCTGCTGGTCAGGACCGGCTTACGCGCAGAGCGAAACCCGCGCCGACCAGGGCACAAAGACGGGGCCGGACGACGTTGGCATGTTTGACTGTGACGACCAACCGTTGGTTGGCCTTTTGGAGAGGAGACCGCCGTGAACGCCACTCTGACCCCTGAACTGACCGCCGCCGACCGCTGCGACCGCTGCGGGGCGCAGGCCTACGTCCGGGCCCGCCTCGGGGACGGCCTGGAGCTGCACTTCTGCGCCCACCACGGGCGTGAGCACCTCGACAAGCTGCGCGCGGTGGACGACGTCCACATCCTGGACGAGACGCACCGGCTGGAGCAGGAGGAGACTCCCGCGGTCTGAGTCCCCCGCTCCGTCGACGACTCGACGGCTCCCGCCACCCACCACGGACGCCCGCCCGGCACTGCCGGGCGGGCGTCGTGCTGCGTCGGGCAGAATCGGCGCCATGGAGCCCGCCGAGATCCTCATCCTGGTGCTGATGGCGATCGGTGTCGTCGGCGTCGTCATCCCGATCCTGCCCGGGCTGCTCGTCGTGCTCGTGGGGTCCCTCATGTGGGCCCTGACGCAGCAGAGCACGCTGGGGTGGGTGGTCTTCGCGCTCTCAGCGCTGGTCTACGCGCTCGGCGTCGCGCTGCAGTGGGCCGTCCCCGGTCAGCACATGCGCCGCGCCGGGGTCCGCACCTCGACTCTCGTCATCGGCGTGCTCTGCGCCCTCGTCCTGGGGTTCGTCATCCCGGTCGTGGGCCTCTTCCTGGGCTTCCCGCTCGGGATCTTCCTCGTCTCCCTGGTCCGGACGAAGGACCGCCGTGAGGCGCTGCGCCACACCCGGCTGGCGCTGCGGGCGGTCGGCCTCAACATCCTCATCGAGCTGGCGACCGCCTTCGCGCTGATCGCGATGTTCGTCGTGAGCGCGTTGGTGCTCACCCCCTCGTGAGCACGAGAGACGCCCTCCGGTGCCTGTCTCCCTGCGGACGGCACCGGAGGACGTGGTTCGTGGGTCCTGCCTGTGATCGGGTCGTTGCGACCGGTCAGCCCTCGACCATCCGGGCATACGCGACGGTGTTGTCCTCGTGGTGTCCCGTGGACTCGTCGAACTCACCGCCACAGGTGATGAGCCGCAGCTCCGGCTCGTCCGTCGGCCCGTAGACGTCGACCGTCGGGAACTCGTCCTTGGGGAACTGGTCGACGCGGTAGACCTCGTAGGTCACCGTCCGGCCGTCCTCGCGGTCCACCTCGGCGGTGTCGCCGGGCTCCAGGGCGCCGAGCTCGAAGAAGATCGACTCGATGCCTCCGGCACCGGTCACGTGCCCCTCGATGACGGTCGGCCCGACCTCTCCGGGCGTGGGTGACCCGTCGTACCACGCGGCCTCGTGGTAGCGATCGCCACTGGGCACCTCCAGGGTGCCGTCGTCGGCGAGACCGAGGGCGTGCAACGGGCTGGTGACCGAGATGGAGGGTATGCGCACCTCCACCGGCTCCGAGGGCTCCAGGCCCTCGACGGTCCGCTCGGCGTCGGACCCGTCCTGCTCGTCCGACTCCTCGGGACCCGGCACCGCACCCGCGGCCTCGTCCGAGGCCTCAGGCTCCGCCGTGGTCGGCGCGGCGTCGCTGTCGGGGTCCTGCGTGGCCGCGGCGCCGTCCTGCTCCGGAGCGGTCTGCTGCGCGGTGGCCGGCGTGGGCGAGGGCGGGTCGGGCCGCTGCGTGCCGAACCCGACGCCGACGACGATCACGCCGACGATGACAGCGAGCACGGCCAGGGCCGCGAGGGCGAGGCCCCCACGGCCCTGGTCGGTGCGCTCGGGCGACATGTCAGCTGTCGGTCCGGCGGCGCTGGTTGAGCGCGAAGGCACCCGCACCGGCCGCGGCGAGCAGCGCGCCGCCCGCGATCATGCCGGCGTTCTCCATCCCGGTCGTGCTGCCACCACCGGTCTCCACGCCGCCACCGGGGGCGCTCATCTGGCCCATCTCGAAGGCGCCGCAGGCGGCCGGGTCGGTGGCCTCCGAGGGAAGGCTGTCGTCCAGGTCGGACATCTGCTCCCCGTCGTACTCGCCGGAGCCGTTGTGGTCGACGCCGTGGATCACGACGACGCCCTCACCACGGTGCAGCGCCTGGCCGACCTCGTTGGGCACCTCGAAGGTCCGCTCGTAGGTGTAGCTGCCCTCCGCCGGGAAGTTGGCCACGTCCAGCGCGGCGGCCTCGGAGGTGTCGGCGTCGTTCCCGGTCAGCGATACCCGGACGGCGCCGTAGCTGTCGATGGCGTCCGTGGTGCGGATCGCACCCTCGTAGCCGCTGCCCTCCATGTTCGGGTCCGGGCACTCGCCCGCCCCGCCGATGTGGATGTGCTGGGCGTGCGGGGACCCGTCCAGCAGACCCTGGGCCTCGACCTTGATCCACACCTCGTTGCCGGTCACCTTGGCCCAGGCCTCGCCCGAGGCGCCGGAGTCGTTGAGCTCACCCAGCGTGGTCATGAGCTCGACCGTCTGGTTCTCGTGGTCCGCCAGGGCGGGAGCGGCGCTCATCGCGACGAGGGCGGGGGCGGCCAGGGCGGCCATGGCTGTGGTGATCTTCTTCATCGAGGGTCACTCCTTCTATCGCGTACCGCCGCGACCGTGTGCCGCGACGAGGGGTACGCAGAGGATTCGGAGCACCTCGACAGCCGGATTGCCGATGTGAGGCACATCACATCAGAGCCCGCGACGCCGCCCTGGTCGACATTGGCACTGCGGCGTCGCTCGGCTCAGGTGAGCGGGACGACGACGAAGGGATCGGTCGTGGGCTGCGCCGAACCGCCCTCGGGCTCGACGGTGAGCCCGACCGCCACGGCGCCGTCGGGGGACCCCTCGAGCAGGGCCTGGCCCTCCTCGAGCATCTCGGGCTCGAGCACCCCCGCGGAACGTGCCGTGCCGTCGGCGCCCACGAACCAGGCCTGGTAGACGCTGCCCGCCTGGGGCGCGGCGAACCCGCTCGGTAAGCGCACCACGGCCTGACCCTCGGCGGCGGACACGACGACGGCCACCGGACCGTCGGCGGTGTCGGCGGTGCGCTCGGCAGCGTCCTGCGCCTGCAGGACCTGCGTCGCCGGATCCCGGTCCAGCGCCTGCGTCAGACCCCAGACACCGCCCGCCAGCACCACCGCGGCGGCAGCAGCCGCCAGCCATCGACCCGGTCTGGGGCCGCGACGCTCCCGGGCGGCCTCACGACGGCCGGCCAGCGACGTGACCTCGGCACCGGCATCCTGCCCCGTGCCGCCCTTGACAGGATCTCCCTGCGTCCCGGGCTGGGTGCTGTCCTGCGGCCGGCCCTGCGCCTCCGCGGCGACCATGTCGAGCACGCTCGCACGCAGCTGTGAGGGCGGCTCCACCTCGAGGTCCTCGGTCAGCAGGACCGTCGCCTCCCGGAGGTCCTGGACCTCACGACGGCACTGCTCGCACCCCTCCAGATGGGCCTCGAACGCGGCTCGCTCCTGGGGGTCGACGGCGTCGACGGCGTAGGCCGCGGCCAGGTCGTGCATCTCACCCTCGGTCATCCCTGCTCACCTCCGTCCAGCTCCCTGCGCACCTTCCTCAACCCGTCCCGGATCCGCGTCTTGGCCGTCCCCAGGGGGATGTCCATGCGCTCAGCCACCTCGCGGTGCGTGAGTCCGGAGAAGTAGGCCAGGGCCACGGTGGTCCGGTGCGGCTCACCGATCCGGTCCAGTGCCGTGCGCACCCTGGTCGCCTCCATCCGCTCGACCGCCTCCTCGGCGGTCGCGTCGTAGGGCGGTGTCGTCTGCTGGGATTCGTAGTGGTCCAGCCGATCGGATTGCGCCTGCTCCGAACGCACCCGGTCCACCGCCCGACGGTGGGTCAGCGTCAGGATCCACCCCAGGGGCGAGCCACGGGCCGGGTCGACCTCGCCCGCCTGGCGCCAGAGCTGCAGGAAGACGTCCTGGACGACCTCCTCGGCCAGGTTCCGGTCGCGCAGGACGCGCAGGGCCAGACCGAACACGCGCGGCGCGATGAGGTCGTAGACCTGCGCCAGTGCGGTCTGGTCACCGTCGGCGACCCGACCCACCAGGAGGGCCAGGTCCGGGCGCTCGCCCCCGGAAACGTCGACGACCCGGGCAGGGCCCGGGTCGTGGTCTGAGGTGCCGGAGGTCAGAGACCCTGCTCCCGTCGCCGGTCCCACTGCTGCTCCATCCGCTCCATGAAGGAGCCGGACCGGGGGTTCTTCTTCCGGCCGGATCCGGAGGCGGGACCCGTGGTGCCGGGCTTGCGGACCGTCCCGTCCTTGCCGACGACGCCCAGCCGGCCTGACCCCGCACCCTTGGTGGAGCCGGTGCGGGCCGGGGAGGCGGCCCAGGCACCACCCAGCACCATCGCGAGGAAGCCCAGGGCGCCGACCCAGATCATGGAGGACATCACGCCGATGACCACCAGGGCCAGCCCGGCGAGAGCGCCGATGACTCCCAGGACGAGCCGCCGCCGGTCCAGCCCGCCAGCTGCTCCGCCGGACGCGGGGCGCTTGAGCTGGCTCGCGAGGCGGGGGTCCTCGGCATAAAGGGCCTGCTCCATCTGTTCGAGCACACGCTGCTCGTGGTCTGAGAGCGGCACGTTCACCTCCGGTGGTGCGAGTCATCGGTCGTTCGGTCGGTGACACGGAGACCGACGCCATGGTCCTGATCTCCAGGATAAGACGTGAACGAGTCGAGCACTACCCGGAGTTCCCCGGACCGGGTCGGCGGGGCCGGAGGTCCTCCTGGCAGAGGGTATGCGTGGCCGTCCGGCAGCGGAGCAGGCTGGTCCGACGCACGCTCCGCGTGGTCCTCCGGCAGCGCAGCAGGCTGGTCTGGTGCACGGTCCGCGTCGCCCGTCCGGCGCCGGCCCGGGCGGCCGCTCACCGGCACAGCAGGCTGGCCGGGCGCACCGCCTGCTGCCCGAACCGGGCAACCGCCCGGTCGGCGGCGCGCTCGGCCTCGCGCCAGCCCCGCTCCGGTTCGTCGAGCCTGCCCTGGACCGGCGTCTGCCCGGCTTCCGTGATGCCCTCGACCCGCACCCCGAGCATGCGGATCCGGGCACGCTGCAGCCCCATCGCGGCATACAGCGCGCAGGCGGTGCCGTGCACCTCACGGGTGACGTCGGTGGGGACGGCGACGGTGCGGGACCGGGTGATGGTGGTGAAGTCGGAGAAGCGCACCGTGAGCACCACGGTGCGGCCCAGCACCCCGGCATGGCGCATGCGGCTGGCCGTCCGCTCGGCGAGGTGCAGCAGCTGCCGGCGGACGAGGTCCGGGTCGTCCACGTCGTGGCTGAAGGTCTCCGAGGACCCCACGCTGCGCTCCCGGCGCTGCGGCACGACCGGGTCCTCGTCGATCCCCCAGGCCAGGGTGTGCAGCCGCGCGCCGGACTGCTCGCCGAAGGCGCGGCGCAGCGTCGTCACGGGCACGTGGGCCAGCTGGGCCACCGTGTGCAGGCCCAGCCGGTGCAGCTCGGCCTCGGTGGACTCTCCCACCCCCCACAGCGCACCCACCGGCATCGGGTGCAGGAAGGGGACGACCTCCTCGCGGGCGACCACCCGCATGCCGTCCGGCTTGGCGGCCCGGGAGGCCATCTTGGCGACGGCCTTGGAGGGGGCGGCGCCGACCGAGCAGGTGATCCCCTGCTCGTCGGCCACGGTGTCGCGGATCCAGCCGCCGATCCGCTCCGGACCTCCCCAGCGTCGTCCGGTCGCGGAGAGGTCGAGGAAGGCCTCCTCCATCGAGACCGGCTCGACCTGGGGGGTGACCTCGGCGAAGATCGCCATCACCGCCTCGGAGACCCGGGCATAGCTGTCCGGGTCGGGCCGGACCACGACCAGCGGCGGGCACAGCCGGCGTGCGGTGGCCATGGGGATGCCGGACCGCACGCCGTAGGCCCGGGCCTCGTAGGTCGCCGCGAGCACCACGCTGCGCCAGCCTCCACCGACCACCACCGGCAGGCCGCGCAGGTCCGGCCTCTCCAGCAGCGAGACCGCGGCGTAGAAGGCGTCCATGTCGACGTGCATCACCCACCCGCGACTCACCACCCCGGGCTCCCCGGGCTGGAGTGCCACAGCTTGGTGCCCGGCTGCCGGGTCGCCTCGCCCGCGGGCGCGACGTCGGCATACGGCGACTGGGCGAAGCCGGAGGCGTGCAGCAGCACCCGGCGGCCCGCCGGGGCACCGGCCTTCTCCGAGGCCCGCCGCGAGGCGTCCTCCGCCTCCTGCGCCAGGAGCCGGGCGGTGCGCTCGGCCTGCTCCATCACCTCGAGCGCCGCGGTGCGACCACCGAACTCCCAGGCCTGGGCGACCTCCCCCAGCTCCCAGGCCGCGGTCGCCCTGATCGACACCCCGCGCGGACCGGTGCGGCGCACCACACCACGCACCATGAGCAGCCAGGAGTGGAACACGGTCGCGGCGTAGGGACCCTGGACGTCCTCGAAGAAGGTGGCGTCCGCCGGTCCGCTGCCGTCGTCCACGGTGAGGAAGACCACCCGCCTCCCGGATCGCACCGGCGGGGTCTGGGTCGCCACCTTGGCACCGGCCACGAGCACCTCGGCACCGCCACGGTAGGAGAGCAGGTCCCGGGACCGGGTCACCCCGAGGTCGGCCAGCATCGGACCGAAGCCGGCCACCACGTGCTGGCTGACGTCCATGCCGAGCACCTCCAGCTCGGCCCGCAGCTGCTCGGACCCGCTCATCTCCGGCAGGCCGCTGCCGACGAGCGGTGCGGGGTCGTCGCCGAGCTGCAGCGTCAGCTGCGTGGTCGCGGAGGCGGAGGTCTGGTGCCAGGACCGGCGCCCGACCGCCTGGCCCTCCGCCCGCGCCGCCACCTCCCCGGCGCCGAGGGCGGGAGCCGGGCGGTGCCGCGCAGCACCGGCGCGGCCGCGACCGCTGACGGCGTGGCGGGACCAGCGCTCCAGGTCACGCACGTGCAGCATCAGGTCGCGCCGGGTGAGACCCACCCGCCCGGTCGCCGTCCCCGCCCGGGCACCGGGACGTGCGGGGCGAGGGGCACGCCGTCCGACCCGGTGCAGCTCGTCGAACCCCCCGGCGAGCACCAGCCGCTCTGCCGTCGGGCGGCTGGGGCGGGCCCGGTGCCACAGGTCGGCCAGGGAGTCGTAGGGCTGGCCGGCGACGATCCGCGAGACCTCGTCCTCGCTGATCCCCTTGACGTCGGACAGGGACAGCCGGATGCCGTAGCCACCCGCCCGGCGCTCGATCAGCCGCATCGTCGCGTCGACCCGGTCGGGCGCCCGCCGCAGCGTGCCCTGCGCCGTGGCCGGCCGCACGGTGGCGTCGAGAGGACCGAAGCCGCCCCGGCCACCCGCCTCCTGGTCGGGCGGGTCGTCCTCGCCCGAGCCGGAGGGGTCCACGCGTTCGACCTGGTAGGCCGCGCCCGAGGCGTTGACGTCGAGCCCGAGCACGTGGACCCCCATCGTCCTGGCCTCGTCCAGGATGAGGCGCTTGGGATACATCCCCGGGTCGTGCGTGAGGACGCCGGCGAGGAAGGCCGCCGTGTGGTGCGTCTTGAGCCAGGCCGACTGGTAGGTCGGGAGCGCGAAGGCCGCCGCGTGGGCCTTGCAGAAGCCGAAGGAGGCGAAGGCCGCCAGCACCTCCCAGATCCGGTCCACCTCCCCCGGGCGGTAGCCCCGTGCCGCGGCCGCCGCGCGCCACCACACCTCCACCTCGTCCTGCCCCGCCGGGCTGCCCATGGCCCGGCGCACCTCGTCGGCCTGGGCCAGGGACACCCCGGTGGTCCGGGCGACGATCTGCAGCACCTGCTCGTGGAAGACCACCACCCCGCACGTCTCCTCCAGGCAGGGCACCAGGCTGGGGTGGAGGTACTCCGGCTCGCCCCACCCCTGCCGCGCGTGCAGGAAGGGTCGGATCATGTCGGACTTCACCGGCCCGGGACGGAAGAGCGAGATGTCGATGATGATGTCGGCGAAGGTCTCCGGGGCGAACTTGCCGACCAGCTCCCGCTGCCCGGGCGACTCGATCTGGAAGCAGCCGAGGGTCCGGGTGGACTGGATCAGGGCGAAGGTGTCCGGGTCGTCGAGCGGCACCTGGGTCCGGTCGTCCAGGTCGATCTGCACGCCGTCGACCCGCGCGACCTCGTCCAGGGCGTGCGTCATCGCCGACTGCATCCGGATGCCCAGCACGTCGAGCTTGAGCAGGCCGAGCTCCTCGACGTCGTCCTTGTCGAACTGGCTCATCGGGAAACCCAGCCAGCTGGACTCGACCGGGGTCCGGTCGAGCAGCCCGGTGTCGGACAGGACCACACCGCACGGGTGCATCGCGAGGTGTCGGGGCAGACCGTCCAGCGACTCCACCAGCTCCATGAGCAGCTGCATCCGGGGGGCGTCCAGCCCCTGACGGCGCAGCTCGGGCAGGTCCCGGACCGCTGAGCGCGCGTCCCGGGCGCGGATGTGCGGGAAGGCCTTGGCGATGACGTCGATCTCGCCCGGCGGCATCCCCAGCGTGGCGGCGACGTCCCGCACGGCGTGCCGCACCCGGTAGGTCTCGGTCATCGACACGCAGGTCACCCGCTCGGAGCCGAAGCGTTCCAGGATGCGTTCGTAGAGCTCGGTGCGGCGGGCGGACTCGACGTCGATGTCGATGTCCGGCAGCTGGGCGCGCAGCGGCGAGCAGAAACGCTCCATGAGCAGGCCGTGCTCCAGCGGGTCGACACCGCTGACGCCCAGCAGGTAGGTGACCAGGCTCCCGGCCCCCGACCCGCGGGCGGCCACCCGCACGCCGTTGTCCCGGATCAGGTCGCACACCTGGGCGACCGTGAGGAAGTAGGTCGGGTAGCCCAGGCCGGCGATGACACCCAGCTCGTCCTCGAGCCGCTCGTGGATCCTGCGCCGGGACGAGGCCCCCGCACCGGGATATCGCGTGGTGACGGCCTGCGTGCAGCGCTCGGTGAGGACCTGGTGGGCCTGCCCGACGCCCTGCACCCCCAGCACCTCGGGCTCGGGCAGATGGACCGCTCCGATGCCGAGGTCGGACCGGGCGTCCTGGTGGCAGGCCGCGGCCAGTTCCAGCGTCTCCCGCAGCAGCTCCTCGGCGCGGGCCCCCGGCCCGGCGGCGTGCTCGAGCTGGCGGGCCAGCCCGTGCATGGCGGCGGTCGTCGCCAGGTGACCGGCGCTGCTGACCCGGTCCAGATGGCGCTCGTCGAGCGCCACCCGCCGCCGGGCGGCGTCGAGCACGTCCACCACCCTGGCCTGGTCGGGACGGGCGTGCCGCACCGCGGCCGTGAGCACCGCGGGAATGCCCGCCTCACGGGCCAGCGCCCAGGTGGCCGTGGCGTGCGCCAGGCTGCCCGGCGTGCCGTCGGGACCGCCGTGGCAGACCACCTCGACCCGCACCGCCCCCGGCGGGAGCAGCCGGGCCCACCCCGTGAGCAGCTGCCTGGCCAGGTCCCGGCGGCGCGCCAGCAGCGCCCTGCCCACGTCGGAGTCCGGGCCGAGCAGCAGCACGACGGGGGCCACCCCGGCCGTGGCGGTCACCGCCCGGGCGATCAGCTCGGGCGTGACCCGGGGCACGGAGCGTTCGCCCGACAGGTGCGTCTGGGTGACCAGACGGCACAGCCTGGCCCACCCCGCCCCTGCCTCGGCGCCACCGCGCTGGCCGCGTGCGAGGAGCACGACCCTCGGTTGCTGGTCGTCGACCAGCGTCCCGCCCTTGACCGGGCTGCGGGGGCCCCGGCGCTCCGGCCGGGCATCCGGTCCCTCGCCCCAGCCGCGGCCGGGAGCCACCCGCCGAAGGTCCTGCTGCTCCTGCTCCCGGAGCCCGGTGACGAACGGGCTGCGGTCGACGCCGGGGGGGCGGGTCTGTCCTCCCGGCCCGGGCGGCGAACCCGCCAGGGCGAGGTCCACCCCCAGCACCGGCGCGATCCCGGCCTCGCCGCAGGCCCGGACGAAGCGCACCGCGCCGTAGAGGCCGTCACGGTCGGTCAGCGCCAACGCCGACTGCCCCAGCTCGGCGGCCCGGGCCACCAGCTCGGCCGGGTGGGACGCGCCGTAGCGCATCGAGGCGCTGGAGGAGACGTGGAGATGGACGAAGTCGTCACCGGCTCCGGCCACCGGGCTCACCCGTGACCCAGCGGGGCCAGCTCGGCATGCACCGGCGCCTCGCACGGCAGGTGCAGCGAGGCCCGCACCAGCTCCAGGAAGCGCTCCCCCGCCCGGACCAGGTCGTCGGCGTCCCGGGCGGTGACGCTGCCGGCACCACGCTCCAGGGCGACCCGTCGCCGACCGGACGCGGCGAAGAACGCGGCCCACTCGGTCAGCTCCGGCGCGACCGAGGGCAGCACCTCCCAGACGCTGCGCGGGCGGCTGCGCGGCACCGGTGTCGTGCGGGCGGCCAGCAACGCCGCCCCGGCCCGCAGCGCGGCCAGGTGGGCACAGGTGTAGCGCTCGGCGGCGGTGCCGCTGTGGCACGCCTCCAGGAGCACCCCCCGCGAGCGCTCCAGCAGGTCCAGCACGGCCCCGGCCGTGACCCCCGTCTCGATGACCGTCATCTCGTCGTCCTCTCCGTCGTCCTTCGTCGTCTGGCTTCGTCGTCTGGCTTCGTCGTCTGGCTGCGTCGTTCGTGCTTCGTCGTGCTCGTGCCCTCGTCGCGCGCTCCTGGCTCCGGCCGGCCTCGTCAGTCGGCGACCCGTTCCAGCCACCACCGGCCGCCCTGCACCAGGTCGTAGACCCCCGTCCCGGACGCCTTCCCGGCACCGGCCTCCACCCGCCAGACCACCCGCTCCAGCTCTGTCGCGCCGGTGCTCCCACCCGCCGGGTCCGCCGAGGCCCGGGCGTCCTCCCGCCCGTCCTCGCCACGCCACCACGGCACCCGCTGGGTCCATCGGCTCAGCACCGCGCGCACGAGGTGCACCCGTCCCCGCCAGAGGAAGACGGTGGGGACCTGCGGGCACCCGCCGTCGGGGTCCGGCGCCACGGCCCCCTCCAGCCGGACCCCGTGCTCGCCCGCGGCGCCGGTCCTCACCTCGACCAGCTCCTGATAGCTCCTGCTCATGCTGCTCCTCCTCGCGGACGACGGGGCGACCGATCGGTCACGGGACGACCCACGGATCGAACTTGTGTTCGATCCATGGAGACAAATGTACGACTCGCCCCCGACAGACTCAACCCCTCCCCGTGGCGCTTGTGGACAACTTCTGCGCCCACCCGGGCACCCGCAGCACCATGGATCCGTCGGCAGGTCCGGGTCGCAGGAGGGGGCGACCCGGACCGCCCGGCGCAGCGGCTAGGCTCGGGGGCAGGGCGACCCGCCGGGCCTACCGCCCTCCCGGCCCACCCATCGGCCACCCGGTCAGGCACAGGAGGACTCGCGATGCACGTCCTGGACGGCGTGGACCTCCGCCCCCGCGTGCAGCAGGCCCTGGACGAGCACCTCGTGCGGCAGCGCGAGGTGCTCGCCGGGCTCGGCCCCCCGATGACCCCCCTGGTGGACGCCGTCGCCGACCTCCTCTCCGGCGGGAAACGGCTCCGGGCGGCGTTCCTCTACTGGGGATGGCGCGCCCTGGGGCAGCCGGACGGCCCCGGGGTGGTCCGCGCCGCCAGCGCGATGGAGATCTTCCAGGCGGCAGCGCTCCTGCACGACGACGTCATGGACAACAGCGACCTGCGCCGTGGCCGGCCCGCGGCGCACCGCACCTTCGGCACGTGGCACCAGCAGCAGGAGTGGTCCGGGGACGCGCAGCGCTTCGGTCACGCGGCGGCGATCCTGGCCGGCGACCTCTGTCTCAACTGGACCGACGAGGCCTTCGCGACGAGCGGGCTGCCGGCCGCCGCCCTGCAGCGCGCCCGGCCCGAGTTCGACCGGATGCGCACCCAGCTCATGGGCGGCCAGTTCCTCGACATCCTCGAGGGGGCACGCGGGTGGCGCGACCTCGATCTCGCCGCACGGCTGGAGCGGTGCCGCACCGTCATCCGGCACAAGAGCGCCCGCTACTCCGTCGAGCAGCCCCTTCTCATCGGCGCGGACGCCGCCGGCGCCTCCCCGGCGACCCGCGCGGGCCTGGCCCGCTACGGCGCTGCGCTCGGCGAGGCCTTCCAGCTCCGCGACGACGTCCTCGGCGTCTTCGGCGACCCCGGGCAGACCGGCAAGCCGCCGGCGACGACCTGCGCGAGGGCAAGCACACCGTGCTCGTCGCGTATGCCCTCGCCCACGCCGATCCCGACGGGGTCGCCCTGGTCGAGGCTTCCCTCGGCGACCCGGACCTCGACGAAGAAGCGGTGCAGTCCCTGCGCGAGGTGCTCGTCCGGTCCACCGCCCTGCAGCGCACCGAGGAGCTCATCAGCGACGGCGCCGACCGGGCGCTGCAGGCCCTCGACCAGACCCCCGGCCTCACCGACGAGGGCACGCAGGCGCTGCGCGACCTCGTCGGCGTGTGCACCGACCGCGCCGTCTGACCGGCTCTCCCCGACGGACCTAGAAGGCCTCCTCCTGGGCGCGGCGTCGCACCTCGGTCTTCGCCCCGGCGTGCAGGGAGGCGATCGCGCTGCCGCCCGGCAGCGTGTCGTCCGGGGCGTGGAGCCAGGCGACGATCTCCTCGTCGCTGTGCCCGCCGTCGCCGAGCACCGTGATGGTGCCGCGCAACGTCGGCAGCGGACCGTCGTCGACGAAGAAGGTGGCGGGCATCATCACCACCCGGTCCGGGCCGCGACGCACCCCCACCACGTCCCGCTCCTGCAGCCACCGCCGCACCGCCTGCAGCGTCGCGCCGGTGCGCTCCATCACGTCCGGGACGGCGAGCCACTCTGGAACTACATCGGTGTCACTTAGCACAGGGACAGTCAACCATATGCAGCGACACGCTGGGACAGTGGCGTGATCGGCAGCGGCCGGGTACTGTCCCTTGTGCCCCACTGGTCACGATGTCCCCGTCGACCACGACGGCCACAGCAGTCCCTGCCCCCTCACCCGCCACTCTCGGAGGAGCACGACGTGAGCCCTCTCTTCGCCGCACTGCCGCCCGGAGACCTGCCCACCCACGCCTACGTCGCGCCCACCGGCGTGCACGCCACCGCTCCCCTCGCCGTCCTCCCGGCGACGCGGGAGACCACCCATACCGTGACTGCAGGCGACACGGTCTACGACATCGCGGCCCGCTACGACGTGAGCCCGCGCGCGCTCGTCCGTGCCAACTCCCTGCCCGACGGCGGCCGCTGGATCATGCCCGGCGCCCGGCTGCGCATACCGGTCGGCGGAGACACCGACGTCGCACCCGCCGCGTCGGCCCCGGCACCCTCGTCCGGGAGCGAGAAGGGCGGCAGCGCCTCCTCTGGCGGCGCCTCCTCGGGCGGCACGGTCACGGTCCGCGGCGGTGACACCCTCACCGACATCGCCGCCCGGCACGGGGTGAGCGTGGCCGACATCGCCCGCGCCAACGACCTGCAGGACACCCGCCTCATCTACCCCGGTCAGGAGCTCAGGCTGGGCGGCGCGGCAGCGGAGGCGGACCGCAGCCGCCCCGAGCCCCTCGACCGGCCCTACGACGAGACGACCATCGGTGACCACCGCGCCGGCGAGGCGGTGCCGGACACCTTCCTGCACTACCGCTACGGCGACGGGATCGCCCGGTCGGCCGCCGCCAACCGCGACTACCTGGCGGGGACGGAGGTCCCGAGCCGCGCGGCCGTGCGCGAGCTCATCGTGCGGACGAGCGAGCGCCACGGGGTCGACCCGACCCTCATGCTGGCCCTGTCCTACCAGGAGTCGGGCTGGAACCACCGGGCCGTCTCGCCGGCCAACGCGATCGGTGCGATGCAGGTGATCCCCAGCTCCGGGCAGTGGGCCTCCGGCCTGGTGGGGCGCGAGCTCAACCTGCTCGACCCGGAGGACAACGTGACCGCCGGTGTCGTCATCATGCGCACCCTCCTGCGGTCCGCCGACACCACCGACGAGGCGATCGGCGGCTACTACCAGGGCCTGGCGAGCGTGCGCCAGCACGGTCTGTTCGCCGACACCCGGCAGTACGTCCGCAACATCACGTACTTCCAGACGACCCTCTGAGCGCCCCCGAGGGCGGCATACCCGGGCCGGTCACGTCCCACGGTCCGGCCGCCCCGCTCCGTAGACTCGGCACGTGAGTGCCCCGACCCCCACCCTCCACGACCGCGTCATCGACGGTCGTTACCAGGTGGAGGCCGAGCTCGCCCGCGGGGGGATGGCGACGGTCTACCGGGCCCGGGACCTGCGGCTGGACCGGCCGGTGGCGCTCAAGGTGATGCGCCCGGACCTGGCCGATGACGACTCCTTCGTCCGGCGCTTCGTCGCCGAGGCACGCGCCGCCGCCCGGCTCTCCCACCCGCACGTGGTCGGGGTCTACGACCAGGGTGAGGACGGGGACCTCGTCTTCCTCGCCATGGAGCTCGTCGAGGGGCCGACGCTGCGCGACGTCGTCAGCGACCACGCACCGCTGTCGACGCGACGGGCCATGGCGCTCCTGCTCCCGGTGGCCGAGGCGCTGGCGGAGGCCCACCGGCACGGGCTCGTCCACCGCGACATCAAGCCCGAGAACGTCCTGCTGGCCGGTGGCCGCGAGAGCGGGGTCAAGGTCGCGGACTTCGGTCTCGCCCGGGCGGTCTCGGCGGCCGGCCAGCGGGCGACCACCGAGATGCTGTGGGGCACCGCCGCCTATCTCGCGCCGGAGCAGGTGGAGCACGGGGCCGTCGACGCCCGGGCCGACGTGTATGCCGTCGGCCTGCTGCTCTTCGAGCTGGTCACCGGGCGCAAGGCCTTCCCCGGCGGCGATCCGCTGCGGGTGGCCTATGAGCACGTGCACGGCGCGGTGCCGCGGGCCGGCGACGTCGTGCCCGGCCTGCCCGAGCCGGTGGAGGAGCTGATCCTGCGGGTCGCCGCCACCGACCCGGCGGACCGCCCCCAGGACGCGTCGGCGCTCCTGGTGCAGCTGCGGGCCGTCATCCGCGAGCTCTCCGACACCGAGCTGGACCGGGTCCCCGCAGCGCCGCAGGCACCGGCCGCCGGGTCGGGCGCCGGGTCGGGCGCCGGGGACCTGACCCAGGCGGTCGGTGGTGGCGCCGGCTCGACCACGAAGCTGCCGTTGGCCGCCGCCCGGGGCGAGGGGCACTACGCCCGCACGACCGGCAACCGCACGCCGACGCCGAGGCGGGCGGATGCCAGGACGCCGGGCGAGCAGCGCGCGCGACCCCGGCGTCGGGGCGGGGTCGTCCTGGCGCTGCTGTTCGTGCTGCTCCTCGGCGGCGGCGGGTATGCCGCCTGGTGGCTGCTGGAGGGCCCCGGCGTCCACTCGGCCATGCCGCAGGTGGTCGACCTCCCGGAGGACGAGGCACGCTCGCTGCTCGACGCCGAGCAGCTGGACCCGGTCATCAGCTACGCCTACTCCGAGGACGTGCCGTCCGGGACGGTGATCTCCGCCGAGCAGGAGCCCGGCACCCAGGTGCGGCACGGCACGGACGTGCCGCTCGTGGTCTCGCAGGGCCCGGAGCGCTACGACGTGCCACCGCTGGCCGGCCTCACCCTGGAGTCCGCCACGGAGGCGCTGCTCGCCGCGAACCTCGAGCTCGGCGAGCAGAGCCGGGAGCACCACGAGTCCGAGCCGGAGGGTCGGGTCCTGCGCACCTCGCCCGCGGCCGGCGACCCCCTGCCCCCCGGTGCTGCCGTGGACGTGGTGATCAGCGACGGTCCGGCGCCGGTCGAGGTGCCCGAGGTGACCGGCCGGACCGAGGAGGAGGCGGTGTCCGCCCTGCGCGAGGCGGGCCTCAGCGTGACCGTGTCACCGGAGCAGGCCTTCGACGACGAGGTCCCGGAGGGATCCGTGGTCAGCCAGTCACCCTCGGCCGGGCAGGTGGAGCGCGGGAGCACGGTGACGATCACCCTCTCCCAGGGGCCCGAGCTGGTCACCGTCCCGCAGGTCGTCGGGCGTCAGTTCTCCACCGCCGAGGAGGAGCTCGCCGAGCTCGGCCTGGTCGTGCGACGGGAGGACGTGCGCGGAGGGTTCTTCGGCACCGTCCGGGAGCAGTCGGTCGAGCCCGGCGAGGAGGTGCCGACCGGCACCGAGATCGTGCTCGTCGTGGTGTAGTCCGCTCGGTCGGCGCCGCCCGGGGTCGTCAGCCACATCCCAGCCCCCGTTCAGTCCTGGTGCGCGAAGCGTTCCTCCCGGGCCACCCGGCCACGCGGGTGGTAGCCGTGCGACTCCCACCATCCCTGCTGCGGCTCACGGTGGTAGGTCGCCTCGACCACCCACTTGGGTCCCTTGAAGCCGTAGAGGTGCGGCAGCACGACCCGGGCCGGCCACCCGTGCTCCGGGCTGAGCGGCTCGCCGTCGACGCTGTGCGCCAGCAGCGCGTCGGGGTGGCGCAGCTCCTCCAGGTGCACCGCGGCGGCGTAGCCGCGCACCGCGGCCAGGAGCACGTGCTCCGACCCTGGTGCCGGCGGGGCCAGGGCCAGGACGTCGCGCATCCGGACGCCGCCCCACCGCAGCCCGGTCACGCTGTGCCGGTCCACGCAGTGCAGGTCGGCCTCGACCTCGACGTCGGGCAGGTCCGCCAGGTCCTCCCAGGTCAGCACCCGCACCCCGCCGTCCAGCGTCTCACCACCCACGCGCAGCGTCCAGCCCTCGGCCTCGAGGGTCGGCACCCGACCGTAGTGGGACGCGCGCCACGTCCGGGTCGCGCGCTGTCCGGGCGGCAGCCCGCGGCCCGGGTCACGACCGGACCGACCCACCGGCGTCGTCACGACCCCGCGCCGGTCCGCCGCTCCCCGAGCACCGCGACCAGGACGTCGGCGGTATGCCCGGTCATGGCGTCGTCGACGTCGAGGTGCCACACGAAGCGGGCGTGCCGGGCGTCGGTCGGGTAGCCGTGCACCCCGCGGTCGCCGACCCGCGTCATGAAGTCGGCGGCCGACCAGCCGGCCGCGCCGACGTCGAGCACGAGGATGTTGGTCTCCACCGTAGCGGGGTCGACCACCTCGGGAAGCTGCTCACCGACTGCGGCGGCGACCTCGGCCGCGCGCCGGTGGTCCTCGGCGAGGCGGTCCAGCTGGTGCTCGAGGGCATACCGTCCGGCGGCGGCGAGCATCCCGACCTGGCGCATCCCGCCGCCCATCCGCTTGCGCAGGATCCGGGCCTGCCCGATCTGCTCCGCCGAGGCGGCCAGCACCGACCCGACCGGGGCACCGAGACCCTTGGAGAGGCAGACCGAGACGGTGTCGGCGCAGGCGCCGTAGTCGGCGAGCGCCACCCCGGTGGCGACGTGCGCGTTCCACAGCCGGGCGCCGTCCAGGTGGACGCCGACCCCGGCCTCCTGCGTCCGCTGCCGCAGCCGCTGCAGCTCGGGCAGCGGCTGGACCGTGCCGCCCCCGAAGTTGTGGGTGTTCTCGACCACGACGCAGGCCGTGCTGACCTGGTAGGCGCCGCCGTCGGGCACCATCACGCGCAGTGCCGTCTCGACGTCCAGGCGCCCACGCTCGGCCACCCAGCTGCGCGTCGTGATGCCGGAGTATGCCGCCGCCGCGCCCAGCTCGGCGCGCAGCACGTGCGCGAGGTGGTCGCTGATGACCTCCTGCCCCGGTCCCGCGTGCAGCCGCAGCCCGACCTGGTTGGCCATGGAGCCGGTGGGCATGAACAGCGCGGCCTCGTGGCCGAGCAGCCGCGCGACCTGCTCCTCGAGCTCGGCGACGGTGGGGTCCTCGCCGTAGACGTCGTCGCCCACCTCGGCCTCGAGCATGGCGGCCCGCATGCCGGGCGTCGGACGGGTCAGGGTGTCCGAGCGCAGGTCGGCGACCATCCCCTGTCGGTCGCCCACCTCAGCGCCCGCCCCGCTCCAGCATCTCGGCCACGACGAAGGCCAGCTCCAGGCTCTGCTGGTGGTTGAGCCGCGGGTCGCACAGCGTCTCGTAGCGCAGGCCCAGGTCGTCCAGGTCGACCGGGGTGGTGCCGCCGACGCACTCGGTGACGTCGTTGCCGGTCAGCTCCACGTGGATGCCGCCGGGGTGCGTCCCGGCCTCCGCGTGCGCCTCGAAGAAGCCGCGCACCTCGTCCACGACGTCCTCGAAGCGGCGGGTCTTGAAGCCGCTGGGCGAGGTGAAGGTGTTGCCGTGCATGGGGTCGCACACCCACGCGACCCGGCGCGCGTCCTCGCCGAGCGAGCCGAGCAGGGAGGGCAGGACGTCCCGGATCTGCCCGGCACCCATCCGGGTGATGAAGGTGAGCCGTCCCGGGGTGCGGTCGGGGTCGATCCGGTCCATGAGTGCGAGGACGGTCTCCCGGTCGGCGGTCGGGCCGAGCTTCACCGCGACGGGGTTCTGGATCCGGGAGACGAAGTCGATGTGCGCGCCGTCCAGGTCGCGGGTCCGCTCCCCCACCCAGACCAGGTGGCTGGAGGTGTCGTAGAGCAGCCCGGTGCGGTGGTCGCGCCGGACCATGGGGCGCTCGTAGTCCAGCACCAGCGCCTCGTGCGCGGAGTAGAACTCGACGCGCCGCATCTCCTCGGCGTCGGCGACCCCCGAGGCCTCCAGGAAGCGCACCGCCCGGTCGATGTGCCCCGCCATCTGCTCGTAGCGCGCCTGCGCGGGCCCGGTCAGGAAGCCCTTGTTCCAGGCGTGCACGCTGCGCAGGTCGGCGAAGCCGCCGCTGGTGAAGCCGCGCACGAGGTTCAAGGTGGCCGAGCTCGCGTGGTAGCAGCGCAGCAGCCGCTCGGGGTCGGGTCGGCGGGCCTCCGGGGTGAACTCGAAGCCGTTGACCATGTCGCCGCGGTAGGCGGGCAGGGTGACGCCGTCGCGGGTCTCGGTGTCGGCGCTGCGCGGCTTGGCGAACTGGCCCGCCATCCGCCCGACCTTGACGATCGGCAGCCCGGCGCCGTAGGTGAGCACCACCGCCATCTGCAGGATCGTCTTGATCCGGTCCCGGATGTTGGGACCGGTGACGTCCGCGAGCGTCTCGGCGCAGTCGCCGCCCTGGAGCGTGAAGGCGTCCCCGGCCGCGACCGCAGCCATCCGCTGGCGCAGCTGGTCGCACTCACCGGCGAAGACGAGCGGCGGATAGGTGGAGAGCACCGACAGGGTCTGGGCCAGGGCCGCCGTGTCGTCCCAGGTCGGCTGCTGCCGGGCCGGCAGGTCGGGCCAGTCGATGTCATGGCCGCCCGAGGTGGCCAGTCCGCTGAGGTCGATGCTCACCGCACCATCGTAGGAGACGGCTTGGGGTCGTCTGACGCGGCGTCAGTCCTGCGGCGGCGCCAGCTCGGAGTCGGTATGCCGGCGTGCCCGCCGCTCGGCGAGGTTCTCCCGGGCCCGTCCGGTGGCGTCGGCGAGGTCGTCCTTGGCCTGCCCCAGGCCTTCCTTGGCGCGCTCCCCCGCGTGCTCCAGTCCCTCGCGGGCCCGCTCCGCGGCGTGCTCGATGCCGACCCGGGCCTGCTCGACCCCGGCGCGGGCGCGCGCGGTCAGCCGCTCCTTGACGGTGGCGGCGTACTCGTCGACGTACTCCTGGCCGGAGAGCCGCTGCAGCTCGGCCATCACCTCGTCGGTGATCTGCCGCAGGACGGCGTGGTCCTCGCTGCGGCCGGCGTGCTCCGGGAAGTGCATGGGCCGGCCGATGCGCACCCCGACCTGCACGACGTTGGGGATGCGCTGCCCCGTGGGCTGCGCCTTGTCGGTGTCGATCATGGCGCAGGGGATGATCGGCACGTCGGCCTCCAGCGCCATCCGCGCCATCCCGGTCTTGCCGCGGTAGAGCTTGCCGTCCGGGCTGCGGGTGCCCTCGGGGTAGATGCCGAAGAGCTCGCCGCGCCGCAGCACCTCGAGGCCCTGCTCGAGGGCGGCCATGGACGCCGACCCGCCGGAGCGGTCGATGGGGATCTGCCCGGTGGACGTGAAGAACAGCTTGGTCAGCCACCCCTTGACCCCGGTGCCGGTGAAGTACTCCATCTTGGCGGGGAAGGTGATGCGCCGGTGGACCATGAGCGGGAGGAAGATCGAGTCGGAGAAGGACAGGTGGTTGCTGGCCAGGATGGCCGCGCCCTGCTCCGGGACGTGCTGGCGACCCTCGATCCAGGGACGGAAGATCACCCTGATCGGCGGCCCGACGACGAAGTGCTTGAGGATCCAGTAGATCAACGTGGTCCTCCTGGTGGCGTCGTCGCCGTGGGTCGGGCTGGGGTGCGCGCCGACTCTACCCCCGACCACCCGGATCGACCATGCTGGCGCCACAGGGCCGTGCGAGACTGACGGGGTGACCTCGTCCAGCCCCGAGAACGGCCCCGGCGACCCCGACGTCGACCGGGCGTTCCGGGACATCGTCGCCGGGCTGCGCGAGGACGGTGCCGGGGCGCAGGGGCATACGGTGAACCCGCCGTGGCCCGCCGAGCCACCGGCCTCCCACCACGGGACCCGGACACCGGAGGGGATGGCGACCGACCACCGCTCCTACGAGCCGCCGGAGGAGGAGGACCACTTCGTCCCTCCCCCGCCGCCGCCGCTGCCCGCTGGCGATCTCCACTTCTGGGGCATCGTGGTCGGTCTGGTCGTCGGTCCGTTGCTCGTGGTCTTCTCGGCGATCGTGCCGCTGCTGGACCGGTGGTTCGCCGCGCTCGGCATGCTGCTCGCCGTCGCGGGCTTCGTGCTCCTCGTCCTGCGTCAGCCCCGACGCCGGCACCCCTTCGACGGGGACGACGGGGCCCGGGTCTGATCAGAGCTCGAGGTCGACCCAGACCGGCAGGTGGTCGCTCGCCCTCGTGACGGGCATCCCGTCGAGCAGCGCCGGGTCCCCGGGGGTCGCGGACGCGTGGCCGCGGGCGAAGATCGCGTCGATGAGACGGTGCGGCTGGTGGGCGGGGAAGGTCGGTCGGTCCGCGGACACCTCGACCAGCGCCTCGCCGATGGCTCCCCACGCGGCCCCGTCGCGCTCCTCGTTGAGATCGCCCCCCACGACCAGCGGCTCGTCGTCGGGAAAGCGCGGGTCGGCCGCCAGCTCGGTCAGCACCGTGCGTGCGTGCTGCGCGCGCTGGTCGGGTCGCAGCGAGAGGTGGATCGAGACCACGCTGGCTCGGGGACCGTCGGGTAGCCGTACCCGGGTGACGGTGTAGCTGCGCGGGTTCTCCCGCAGCCCGACGGCGAGTCGGCGGTCCTGCGAGTCCTCGGCGGTCACCCGGAGCGCGGTCATGAGGCCGGTGCCGCTCACCAGCCTCGTCCGCCCCGACCACAGGAGGTCGCAGGAGCGGGCGAAGGCGCTGATGGCGTACTCCGACGCCGGGTACCGCGGGACCTCCTGCAGCAGGAGCACGTCCGGGGCCAGGGCGCGGACCACCTGCGCGGCGGCCGCGGCGTCGTCCTTGAGTCCTCGGATGTTGTAGGAGGCGACGCGCAGCGAGGTCATGGGTCCATCCTCCCCCAGGCCTCGCGCCGGTCCGCGATGCGGGTATGCCGGGCGCCGCCTCACCCGCGACCGTCGCCGCCGCGGCGGGAGACCTCGGCGCGGGCGAGGTCCGCAGCGCCGACCAGCCCCGCCGAGGCGCCCAGCGAGGCGGCCACCACCCCCGGCAGCGGGCGGTGCCCGCGGCCCACCAGACGGCGGGCCAGGCTCTCTCTGGCCGGGCCGAGCAGCAGCTCGCCGGCGAGCCCGGCCCCGCCCCCGATCACGACGGTCCCCGGATCGAGGGCCGCGACCACCCCGGCCAGACCGGTCCCGAGCCACCGGCCGACGTCGGCGAGGATCTCCCGCGCCGCCGGGTCGCCCTCCTGCGCCGCCTGCGTCACGTGCTCGCCACGCAGCAGCCCGGGGTCGCCCCCGCAGGCCCGGGCCAGCGCGGTCGCGTGCTCGCCACCGGCCTGGACGATCTCGCGCGCGGTCCGGGCCAGCACGCCGGCCGAGGCGTACTGCTCCCAGCAGCCCCGGTTGCCGCACTCGCAGCGACGCCCGTCCGGGACGAGCTGCTGGTGCCCGAACTCGCCGGCCAGGCCGTGCCTGCCCCGCTGCAGCCGGCCGTCGGTGAGGATCGCACCACCGATGCCGGTGCCGAGGGTGAGCATGACGAGGTGGCTCTCGCCCCGGCCCGCCCCGAACCGGTGCTCGGCCCAGGCCGCGGCGTGGGCGTCGTTGTCGACCAGCACCGGCCGGTCGAGCCGCCGCCCGAGGCGCTCCTGCAGCGGCTCGTCCCGCCAGGACAGGTGCGGTGCGAAGACGACCGTCCCGCGCCGGGCGTCCACGAAGCCTGCGGCGCCGACCCCGACCGCCGCCACGTCCCGGCGACGCGCCGCCGCGAGCCCGATCAGGTCGCCGACCAGAGCGGTGATGACGTCCTCGACCTCGGCGGCAGGTGCGGACCGTCCCGGTGTGGACCGCACCCGCACGTCGAGGAGAGCACCGTCGTCGTCGACCAGCCCGCCCTTGATGAGGGTCCCACCGACGTCGATCCCGACCGCCAGGGCCGGGTGGTCGCTGCCGGAGGGCTCGCTCACACGCGTCGCGAGGCCAGGTCCGCGGCGCCGATCATTCCGGCGTCGTTGCCGAGCTCGGCGAGCACCACGGGGGTGACGTCGCGGTGTCCCCGCCCGGTGAGGTTGCGGGCGAAGGCCGCCCGGGCCGGGGTCAGCACGAGGTCGCCAGCGGCGGAGACGCCACCGCCGATGACCAGGAGCCCGGGGTCCAGGATCGCGGCGAGGCTGGCCAGCCCCTCGCCGGCCCATCGTCCGACGTCCTCGAGCAGCTCCCGGGCCGCGGGGTCACCCTGTTGCGCCACGGTGGTGACCATGACGCCGTTGATGGCCTGGGGGTCACCCGCGCAGGCGTCGGCGAGGGCGCCGGCGTGCGGGCTGCCCCCGGCCACCAGCTTGCGGGCCTCGCGCACC
Source organism: Serinicoccus sp. CNJ-927 (assembly GCF_001942435.1). Taxonomy (NCBI): domain Bacteria; kingdom Bacillati; phylum Actinomycetota; class Actinomycetes; order Micrococcales; family Ornithinimicrobiaceae; genus Serinicoccus; species Serinicoccus sp. CNJ-927. Next base: position 78,719 of record NZ_MKKF01000048.1, read on the forward strand.
AGGGCGCTGCCGGAGGCATACACCTCCCAGCACCCCTTGTTGCCGCAGCCGCAGCGGTGCCCGTCGGGGACCATCCGCATGTGCCCGACCTCGGCCCCCATCCCGTGGCTGCCGCGCACCAGCTCGCCGTCGACGACGATGCCGCCACCGACCCCGGTGCCGAGGGTGATGAGCACCATCTCCTCGACGTCGCGGGCCGCCCCGAAACGGAACTCGCCCCAGGCGGCCGCGTTGGCGTCGTTCTCGAGCACCACCGGGAGGCCGGTCGCCTCCTCGAGGCGGGAGCGGAGCGGCTCGTCGCGCCAGGCGAGGTTGGGGGCGAAGACCACGACGTCGCCGCCGCGGTCGATGAACCCGGCGCAGGCCACGCCCACCGCCTCCACCGGGGCGTCGGCCCCCAGCCGCTCCTGCAGCTCTCGGACCACGTCACCGACGGCCGCGACGATGTCGTCGGGCGCCTGGGCCGGGGTCTCCCGCAGCGCCTGCTCCAGGATCGCTCCCTCGGCCACCGCGCTGGCCGCGATCTTGGTCCCACCGATGTCCACGCCCACGCAGATGCTCACCCGGTCACCCTAGCGGGCACGGGTAGGGTGACCAGGCTGATTGCGCCACGACCTGCCCACGCCCGAACTGGAGACCCGCGTGCCCGAGGTGACCGTGCCCTCACTCGTCCCCGACGCCCGACCGGGCACCGTCGCCGACTACCCGCGGCGCTGGGCCCACACCCAGCCGGACCGGGTGATGGTCTCGGTACGGCACGACGGCGCCTGGCAGGACCTCACCGCGAGCGAGCTGCAGCGGCGGGTGGACGCGCTCGCCAAGGGTTTCGTGGCCGCCGGCATCGACGTCGGTGATCGTGTCGGGCTGATGAGCCGCACCCGGCTGGAGTGGACCCTGACGGACCTGGCGCTGTGGACGGTCGGCGCCGTGCCGGTCCCGATCTACGAGACCAGCTCTACCGAGCAGGTGCGCTGGATCTGCCAGGATTCCGGCGCGGTGGCCGTCGTCGTCGAGGACGCCGCCATGATGGCGACGGTCTCCCACGCCCGCGACGGCCTCGACGGGCTCCGGGACGTCTGGCAGATCGAGACCGGGTCGTTGGCGGAGCTCGCCGCGGCCGGTGCGGAGGTCGCCGACGAGGCCCTGGAGCAGCGGCGCACGGCCCTGGACCGTGGCGACCTGGCCACGATCATCTACACCTCGGGCACCACGGGGCGCGCCAAGGGCTGCGAGATCACGCACGACAACCTCATGTCGCTGGTCGAGAACGCCACCGAACGGCTGGCCGAGATCGTCGACGCACCCGGTGCGGCCAACCTGATCTTCCTCCCCCTGGCGCACGTCTTCGCCCGCTTCATCCAGGTGGTCTGCCTGCACTCCGGGGTCCGGATGGGGCACACGCCGGACCCGAGCACCGTGCTCGACGACCTCGCGGGCTTCCGCCCGACCTTCCTGCTGTCCGTCCCGCGCGTCTTCGAGAAGATCCACACCTCCGCCGAGCAGAGCGCCGCCCGCGGCGGTGCGGCCCGGCTGCGGCTCTTCCGGTGGGCGGCCGGGGTCGCCGAGGCCTACAGCCGCGGCCTGGACTCCGGCACGGTCGGGGTGACGCTGCGGGCGCGGCACGCGCTCGCGGACCGTCTCGTGCTGCGGCGGCTGCGCGCCGCGCTCGGCGGTGAGGTGCGCTACGCCATCTCCGGCGGGGCGGCGCTCGGGGAGCGTCTCGGGCACTTCTACCGCGGGATGGGCCTGGTCGTGCTCGAGGGCTACGGGCTGACCGAGACCACAGCTCCGGCCACGGTCAACACGCCGGACATGATCCGCATCGGCACGGTCGGGCGGCCGGTGCCCGGCACCGCGGTCCGGGTCGACGACACCGGCGAGATCCTGGTGCGCGGGGTCGGAGTCTTCCGCGGCTACCGCGGGGACGCCGAGGCGACGCGGGTCGCCCTGGAGGACGGGTGGCTGCGGACCGGCGACCTCGGCGAGCTCGACGAGGACGGCTTCCTGCGCATCACCGGGCGGCTCAAGGACCTCATCGTCACCGCCGGCGGCAAGAACGTCTCCCCCGGCCCGCTGGAGGACCGGGTGCGGGCTGCGCCGCTGGTCTCCCAGTGCGTCGTCGTCGGCGAGGGCCGACCGTTCGTCGCGGCGCTGGTCACCCTGGACGAGCAGGTGCTGCCCGAGTGGCTGGACACCCACGGGCTCGCCGGGCTGGACGCCGCGCAGGTGGCTGCTCACCCCCGCGTGCAGGAGGAGATCCAGCAGGCGGTCGACGCGGCCAACGCCACCGTGAGCCGTGCCGAGTCGATCCGCGCCTTCACCGTGCTGCCCGAGGACCTGACGATCGCCTCCGGCCTGCTCACGCCCTCGCTGAAGGTGCGGCGCGCCCGGGTGGCCGAGGCGCTCGCGGAGCAGATCGAGGCGATCTACTCCCGGCGCTGAGACTCACCCGGTGGCACGACGGGGCCGGTCCACGACCGCCCGCGCGGCGTCCGCCTCCTGCGGCGTCACCAGGCCGGCACGCACGAAGGCACCGACCGCAGCCAGCTCGTCGCTGTCGAGACCGGCACGGCCCTCCCACACCTCCGTCCCGGGAGAGACGTCGGGCGAGGGCGGCGACGACCGACGCGGCGCAGGTGCCTGCTCGGGCACGACCTCGGGGGTCTGCAGCCAGATCCGCCCCAGGACCGGCACGAAGCAGTCACCGCAGTGACGCCCGCGCACCGGGCAGGTCTCGCAGTCGATGAGCGCCGTGGACGCGCCTCCGGGTGGGGTGGTGTGGTCGGGTTCATCGGTCCACCTCCTTCGCCGACGACGCTAGGGGCGGCCACCGACATACCCCTCCCGCCCCTCGGGCCGACCGGTGGGTCTGCCGCCCTGCCGAGCCGCCTGCCCCGGTCTGTCGGTGGCGGCACCTAGCGTCGGGGGCATGCAGATGGTGCACCCCGGGTTCACCCAGGAGACCTTCGAGGACCTGGGCACCGCGCTGTCCGACGTCACCTTCGTGGTGGTCGACCTGGAGACCACCGGCGGCTCGCCCTCCGGGTCCCAGATCACCGAGGTGGGCGCGGTCAAGGTGCGCGGGGGCGAGGTGCTCGCCGAGTTCCAGACCCTGGTCCGACCGGCGACCCCGATCCCGGCCTTCATCACCGTCCTGACCGGCATCACCAACGCGATGGTGATCGAGGCGCCACGGATCGCGACCGTGCTCCCGCAGTTCCTGGAGTTCGCCCGCGGCAGCGTGCTCGTGGCGCACAACGCCGGCTTCGACGTCTCCTTCCTCAAGGCCGCGGCGCAGGAGACCGGTCATCCGTGGCCCGGGTTCCCCGTGCTGGACACCGTGCGGCTGGCGCGGCAGCTGGTGCACAAGGACGAGGCACCCAACCACAAGCTCGGGAGCCTGGCGCGGCTCTTCGGGGCGACCACCACCCCCGACCACCGGGCGCTGCACGACGCCCGCGCGACCGTGGACGTCCTGCACGGCCTCGTCGAGCGGGTCGGCAACCTCGGGGTGCACACGCTGGAGGAGCTGCAGTCCTACAGCTCCCGGGTCAGCACGGCGCAGCGGCGCAAGCGGTTCCTCGCCGAGGCGATGCCGTCGGCCCCCGGGGTCTACGTCTTCCGCGACGCCTCCGGCACCCCGCTCTACGTCGGCACCGCCACCGACCTGCGCCGTCGCACGCTGACCTACTTCACCGCCTCAGAGACGCGGCGGCGGATGTCGGAGATGGTGGGTCTGGCCGAGTCGCTCACCCCCATCGTCTGCGCCACCGCCCTGGAGGCCTCGGTGCGCGAGCTGCGGCTGATCGCCGAGCACCGGCCGCGCTACAACCGCCGTTCACGGCGCCCGGAGAAGGCGGTCTGGGTCCGCCTGACCGACGAGGCCTTCCCCCGCCTGTCCGTCGTGCGATCGGTCACCGACCGCGACGGCGCGCAGTATGCCGGGCCGTTCGGCTCCCGGCGCGGTGCCGAGGCGGCGATCACGGCTCTGCACGAGGTGGTCCCGCTGCGTCAGTGCACCCGTCGGCTCTCGGCGCGGAGCCCGGGGGACGCGGCGTGCGTGCTGCTCGAGATCGGGCGGTGCGGCGGCCCGTGCGTCGGTGCCCAGACCCGTGAGGACTACGCCGAGGTCACGCGGCGGGCGGGGCAGGCGCTCACCGGCAGCACGAGCCACACGGTGGACGCGCTGCGCCGGCGGCTGGAGGATCTGGCGTCCCAGGAACGCTTCGAGGAGGCGCGCACGCTGCGCGACCGCATGATGGCGCTGGTCCGCGCGACCGCGCGCAGCCAGCGGCTCCGGCCGCTCACCGCCGCCCCGCAGCTCATCGCGGCCCGCCCCGGCGAGGACGGCGGGTGGGAGCTCGTGTGCGTGCGCCACGGTCGGCTGGCCGGCGCGTGCGTCAGCCCCCGCGGTGCCGACCCGATGCCCTACGTCGCGGCGTTGCGGGAGACGGCGGAGGTCGTGCTCGAGGACGCCGGCCACCGGGACGGCCGGGCCCACCCGGCGGTCCTGCCGGAGGAGACCGAGCTCGTGCTGCGCTGGCTGGAGTCGCCGGGGGTCCGCCTGGTCGACCTCGACGGGGAGTGGACCTGCCCGGTCGGGGGCGCCGGGGCCAGCAGGGCGCAGCTGGAGCCGCAGGCCGGCACCTGGTCCGAGCACGATCCCGCAGACGGCCGCGTCGCCCAGACCGGGATGCGGCCCCTGGACCGGCCCACCGGCACGTTGCCGGCCTGAGCCGCGTCGGGGCGCGTCAGGTCAGTGGTCGAGGCCGAGGGAGAAGCCGGCCTCGAGGTCGGAGGAGGAGTAGGTGCGGAAGGAGATGTGCGTCGTCGTCTCCAGGACACCCTGCACCTTGTTGAGGCGGTCGGCGATGACGTCGGCGAAGTCCTCGTGCCGGTTCACCCGGGCGATGGCGATGAGGTCGACGTCACCGGTGACCGAGTAGACCTCCCGGATGCCCTCGATCTCGGCGATCTCCTGGGCGACCTCGGGGATGCGGCCGACCTCGGCCCTGATGACGACGATGGCGGAAATCACGCCACCACTCTAGCGTCCCGTCTCAGCCCCACCCGAGGTCGTGCAGCCGGGCGCGTCGATCCCGAAGTGGTGGGCGATCTCGTGCACGACCGTCACCGCGATCTCGTCGAGCAGGTCCTCCCGGTCCTCGCACATCCGCAGCAGCGGCCCGCGGTAGATGACGATCCGGTCCGGCAGCTGCACCCCGTGGTCTCGCTCGGTCAGGGGTATGCCGTCGTAGACACCGAGCAGGTCGGGGTCCTCCGGCGGGGGCTCGTCCTCGACGAGGAAGACGACGTTGTCGAGCCGGTTCATGAGGGCGACCGGCACGAGGTCGAGCGAGTCACCGACCGCCTCCTCGAACTCCTGCGCCGACATGGTCAGCGCCCCGTCCTCCGGCTCGGGGGCGGGGCGCTGACCGTCGGGCGGAACCTCAGTGATGGCGGGGCGTGTGCACGGCCGAGCCGTGCGCGTCGGTGAAGTCGTCGTCGCCGACGCTGTCGTTGACCGGCACACCCAGCTGCGGCGTGGCGGACTCCTCCAGCGCGTCGTGCTCGCCGTGGTGGTGCGCCGCGGCCAGCTCGGCCGGCGTGACCGCCGAGACGGTGTCCTTGTAGAAGAAGGACGACAGCGCGTCGCGGGCCCCGGCCAACGGGCTGCGGCGGCGGGCCACGCCACGCTCGTCCACCTCCGGGCCCTGGGTGAGCCCCAGGGGGGTCGGGGTGTCGTAGTCCACGAGGGCCCAGCGCTCGTACTCGTCCAGCGGCTCGTGCGCCTCGAAGAAGCGGCCCTCGGGGGTGCGGACGATGCGCCCGGTCTCGTTGCCGTGCAGCACCCGCTCGCGGTCGTGGCGCTGCAGCGACAGGCACAACCGCTTGACGACGACGAAGACCAGCACCGGGAGCACGAAGAACATCGTCCGGAACAGGATCGTGAGGTCGTTGATCGACAGCCCGAGCTTGATGGCCAGGATGTCGTTGACGCACGCCAGCGCCAGCACGAGGTACATCGAGATGGCCGCGGCCCCGATGGCGGTGCGGGTCGGGGCGTTGCGCGGCCGCTGCAGGATGTGGTGCTCGCGCTTGTCGCCGGTGACCCACGCCTCGAGGAAGGGGTAGACGGCGAGCACGACCCACACCAGGGGCAGCAGGACCAACGACCCGAGGAAGATGTTGAAGCTCCAGACGGTGCCGAAGAGCGTGAACTCCAGCCAGCCCGGGAGCAGCCGCAGCGCGCCGTCGGAGAACCACATGTAGAAGTCGGGCTGGCTGCCCGCGGTCACCTGGGTCGGGTCGTAGGGCCCGTAGACCCACACGCCGTTGATCTGCACCAGGGCCGACACGAGCGCGGTGATGCCGAAGACGACGAAGAAGAAGCCGCCCGCCTTGGCCGCGTAGACCGGCATGATGGGGAAGCCCACCACGTTGTCGTTGGTGCGGCCGGGGCCGGGGTACTGCGTGTGCTTGTGGATGACGACCAGGGCCAGGTGCGCGACGAAGAGGCCGACGATGATGGCCGGCAGCAGCAGCACGTGCGCGATGTAGAGGCGCGGGATGATCGACTCGCCCGGGAACTCTCCGCCGAAGACGAAGAAGGTCAGCCAGGTGCCGATGACCGGGGCCGACATCATGAAGCCGTTCATGGCCCGGATGCCGGTGCCCGAGAGCAGGTCGTCGGGGAGGGAGTAGCCGGCAAAGCCCTCGATGATGGCCAGCAGCGACAGGACCACGCCGATGAGCCAGTTGATCTCCCGCGGCTTGCGGAAGGCGCCGGTGAAGAAGACCCGGGCCGCGTGCAGCGCGATCCCGACGATGAAGAACAGCGCCGACCAGTGGTGCAGCTGCCGGATGAGCAGACCGCCCTTCACCTCGAAGCTGATGTCGAGGGTCGAGGCATACGCCTCGGACATGCCGACACCCTTGAGCGGGACGTAGGCGCCGTCGTAGGTGACGTGGCCCATGCTCGGGACGAACCACAGGGTGAGGAAGGTCCCGGTGACCAGCGCGATGATCATGGAGTACATCGCGATCTCGCCCAGCAGGAAGCTCCAGTGGTCCGGGAAGACCTTCTTGAGCGCGAAGCGAAGGCCCTTCGCCGCGCCGACACGTTCGTCGGCCCAGACCAGGGCGCCGGGGAACTTCGCGTCCTGGCTGGCCTGGTCGGTCTGGTCGAACGGCCGCTCCGTCCGGGTCTCGTCGGAGCGCAGGCCGGCTGCTCCCTGTGGCACGTGCGTCGTCATGACTCGTCAACTCCCAACAGCCCGGGACGCTCGCGTTCCCAGAAGCTCGGTCCGACCGGCTCGCGGAACGTGCCCGCGGCCACGATGTAGCCCTCCCCGTCCACGGTGATCGGCAGCTGCGGCAGCGCGCGCTTGGCCGGGCCGAAGATCACCTTGCAGTCGTCGGTCATGTCGAAGGTCGACTGGTGGCAGGGGCAGAGCAGGTGGTGGGTCTGCTGCTCGTAGAGCGCGACGGGGCAGCCCACGTGGGTGCAGACCTTGGAGTAGGCGACGATGCCCTCGTAGCCCCACTCGCGCTGCTTCTGACTCTTGATCGTCGAGGGGTCGAGCCGGACCAGGATGACCTGGTCCTTGGCCTTGGAGATCATCGCCTCCTCGGCACCGTGCTCCTCGATCGCCTCGTGACCGACCCAGCCCTCCGGCATGACGTGGAAGACCGAGCCCTGGGTGACGTCCGCCGCCCGGATGGCCGCCCCCGAGGGGTCGATCATCAGCCGGGTGCCCTCGTCCCAGTGGGTGGTGTAGAGCTCGTCCCGGGGACGTGGCCCCAGCCCTGCGGCGACCGGCAGGACCAGCGGGAGCGCGAAGAGCCCGAGCGCACCACCGGCCGAGCCGAGGATCGCTGCGCGGCGGTTGAGCTGCGAGCTGCGCCAGCCGTGCGAGAGCTGCCGCCCCACCGCCAGCCGGTCGTCCTCGTCGGAGGACTGCGGGTGACGCTCCTCGACGACCTCCTGGTCCGGCATGAGTGTCTTGGCCCAGTGGATGGCCCCCAGGCCGATGCACAGCAGGGACAGTCCCATGGTGACGCCGAGGGCGACGTGGAAGAGGTTGACCTCACCGATGCCGAGCAGGTAGCCCTTGAGCTCGGGGTCGATCGCGTAGTAGGCGACCACGAAGGCGATCGAGGCGAGCGCGGAGATCGTGAACAGCCCGACGACCTGGATCTCCGCGCGCTTCGCGGCGCGCGGGTCCTCGTCGGCACGCCGCGGCACGTGCGGCGGCAGCCCGGGGTTCTCGAAGCGGTCGGTCAGCGCCGGGGCGCCGGCCTGCTCGCGGGTGGCCGGGGCGGTGCTGCCCTCGGGCCGGCCGTGCTGGGAGTTCGTCGAGTCGGTCACTGGTCAGGCCGCCTTTCGTCCGAGCCACACGGCGGCGCCGATGAAGGCCAGGATGCCGATCGTCCACGCGAAGAGCGCGTCGCCGGCCGGGCCGAGGCTGCCGAGCGTGTGCCCGCCCTGGTCGTTGGCGCCCTCCTCGACGCTCTTGAGGAAGGCGATGACGTCGCGCTTCTCCTCGGGGGTGATGTTCTGGTCGTTGAAGACGGGCATCGACTGCGGGCCGGTGACCATCGCCTCGTAGATGTGCTGCTCGTCCACGCCCATGAGGGTGGGGGCGTACTTGCCGCGGGTCAGCGCGCCACCGGTCCCGGAGGAGTTGTGGCACATGGCGCAGTTGGTGCGGTAGACCGCGCCGCCGTTGGAGGGGTCACCCTCGGAGGCGTCGAGCCACTGCTCCTCGGGCACGTCCGGACCGGGGGCGAGGGAGTCGATGTAGACCGCGAGCGCGGTGATCTCCTCGTCGCTGAACTGCACCTGGGAGATGTTGCGCTCGGCCTGCACGCCCGGGGCCGGGAGCGGCATGCGTCCGGTCGCGACCTGGAAGTCGACGGAGGCCGCACCCACGCCGTGCAGCGACGGGCCGGCCTCGCCGTTGCCCTGGGCGTTGGCACCGTGGCAGGAGGCGCAGTTGGCGAGGAAGAGCTGGCGCCCCTCCTCCAGCTGCTCCTCGGTGGCCTCCTCGGAGGACGTGCCGGGCGGGACGTTCGCCTGCATCGCCGCGTAGGCCGTGCCGGTGAAGGACAGCGCCAGGACGATGAGCACCAGCAGCGCCAGTGGGCTGCGGCGGCGGGCGGCGAGAGATCTCACGCGGCGGTCCTTCCGGGGTGAGGGGGCAGGATGGGGGCGGTCAGGCATACCGCTCACCGCACGATGTAGATAACGGCGAACAGGGCGATCCAGACGACGTCGACGAAGTGCCAGTAGTAGGAGGTCACGACGGCGCCGGTGGCCTGGGCGTGGGTGTAGCGCTTGGCGGTGAAGCTGCGCCCGATGATGAGCAAGAAGGCGAGGAGACCGCCGGTGACGTGCAGGCCGTGGAAGCCGGTGGTGATGAAGAAGACCGAGCCGTAGGGGTCGGCGGTCGGGGTGAGCCCCTCGCTGGTGAGCGTGGCGTACTCCCAGACCTGGCCCGCGATGAAGGTGGCGCCGAAGAGGTAGGTGAGGACGTACCACTCGCGCATGCCCCAGCCGGTGTCCCCCAGCGGGTTGCCGAGCTTGAAGATGCTGCCGGTGCGGTGGGGGATGCCGCGCTCGGCCTTCCAGACGCCGAACTGGCACCAGACCGAAGAGATCACCAGGATCATGGTGTTGATCGAGGCGAAGGTCACGTCGAGGTACTCGGTGCGCTCGGCCCACAGGTCGGGCGAGACCGAGCGGATGGTGAAGTACATCGCGAACAGGCCGGCGAAGAACATGATCTCGCTGCCCAGCCACACCATGGTGCCGACCGCGACCATGTTGGGCCGGGTGGCCGGTCCATGCGCCGTCGCATGGAACCGGTCAACATCGCTCAGGGTTGCCGCAGGAGTTGTCGCCACACACCCATGGTAGGCGACTTCGGGCGCCGTCGCGCGACCACCCCGCCGCCCGTCGGGCAGTCTTTCTCCGGCCCGCGGGCCTCGGTAGGATCGGCCGCATGAGTTCTCCTGCCGTCCCCGCCACCCCCACGGGCACCACCTCGGTCTCGATCCTGCTCTACAGCAACGACCGCAGCGTGCGCGACGCGGTCCGCGTCGCCGTGGGCGAGCGGCCCGCGGACGACGTGGTCGTGGAGCGGTGGATGGAGTGCGCCACGCCCGAGGTCACTCTCCTGGAGGCGCAGACCGGGGACTACGACCTGCTGGTGCTCGACGGCGAGTCGCAGCCCTACGGCGGGATGGGCGTGTGCCGCCAGCTCAAGAACGAGCTCTTCGACTGCCCGCCCGTCCTGGTGCTCACCGGACGGCCGGGCGACGGCTGGCTGGCCACGTGGTCGCAGGCGGACGCCGTGCTGTCGCGACCGCTCGACGAGGCCCGGCTGACCGCGGCGATCGCCGACCTGGCCCGCCGGTGACCTCCGGCGCCGGGGCGGACGGCGCGGCGCACCCGAGCTGGCCAGACGTCCTCACCGCGCTCACCCAAGGGCAGGACCTGTCCGCCGACGTGGCGGCCTGGGCCATGGACCAGGTGATGTCCGGGTCTGCCACCGACGCCCAGCTCGGGGGCTTCCTCACCGCCCTGCGCGCCAAGGGTGAGACCGCGCAGGAGATGTCCGGACTGGCGGCCATGATGCTGCGGCACGCCCACCGCTTCGAGGTCCCCGGCCCCACCGTCGACATCGTCGGGACCGGTGGCGACCGCGCGATGACGGTCAACATCTCGACGATGTCCGCCGTCGTCATGGCGGCCGCCGGGGCGACCGTGGTCAAGCACGGCAACCGGGCCGCCTCCAGCCGGTCCGGCTCCGCGGACATGCTCGAGGCGCTCGGGATCGACCTGGACCTCACCCCCGACCAGGTGCGCGACGTCGTCGCGGAGGCCGGCATCACCTTCTGCTTCGCCCTCACCTTCCATCCGGCGATGCGGTATGCCGGCGCCGTCCGGCGCGAGCTGGGCATCGGCACCGCCTTCAACTTCCTCGGCCCGCTGACGAACCCGGCCCAGCCACGCTATGCCGCGGTCGGCTGCGCGGACCCGCGCATGGCCCCGCTCATGGCCGAGGTCTTCGCCGGACGGGGCACCCGCGCGGTCGTCTTCCGCGGCGACGACGGGCTGGACGAGATCACCAGCGCCACGACGAGCACCCTCTGGTGGGCCGGCGACGACGGATCGGTCCGGCGCTGGTCGCTCGACCCCCGGGAGCTCGGGCTCGCGGCGCACCCGCTGGAGGCCCTGCGCGGCGGCGACGCCGCGCATAACGCGGAGGTGGCCCGACGGCTCTTCGACGGGGAGCAGGGCCCGGTGCGCGACGCGGTCCTGCTCAACGCCGGCACCGCCCTGGCCCTGGTCGCCGCTGGTGAGGCCGGCACCCACCCCGCCTCCGAGGCGGAGCTGCGGTCCGCAGTGGTCGACGGCATGAGCCGCGCGATCGCTGCCCTGGACGACGGCGGCGCGGCCCGGGTCGTGGAGCGCTGGGTGCGCGCGACGCGCTGACCCGGCTCCGGTAGCGTCAGGCCCATGCGCGCGATCGTCGTCGAGGAGACCGGTGGGCCGCAGGCCCTGACCCTGGTGGACCGCCCCACCCCCGAGCCCGGACCGGGCCAGGCGCTGGTGGACGTCGCCGCGGCGGGCGTCAACTTCATCGACACCTACCAGCGCTCCGGCGCCTACCCGCTCCCGACGCCCTTCGTCCTCGGGAGCGAAGGGGCCGGCACGGTCCGCTCCTTGGGCCCGGGCACCTCGGGGCTGTCCGTCGGCGACCGCGTCGCCTGGGCGATGGCGCCCGGCACCGGCTACACCGAGCAGACGGTGGTCGACGCCGACCGGTTGGTAGTCGTCCCCGTCGAGGTGGAGCTGGAGACCGCCGCGGCCGTGATGCTGCAGGGCCTGACCGCCCACTACCTCGCCCGGACGACCTTCCCCGCCGGTCCCGGGCATACCGCGCTGGTCACGGCTGCCGCCGGCGGGGTGGGGCTCCTCCTGACCCAGCTCCTGCACCGTGCGGGCGTGCGCGTGATCGGCACGGTCGGCTCACCGGACAAGGCCGAGCTGGCCACGCAGGCCGGGGCGGACGAGGTGATCCTCTACCGCGAGACCGACCTGCTGGACGCGGTGCGCCGGGTGACCGGGGACGACGGCGTCCACGTCGTCTACGACGGCGTGGGCCAGGACACCTTCGAGACCGGGCTGGAGCTGCTCCGGCCGCGCGGCATGATGGTGCTCTTCGGCGCAGCCAGCGGTCCGGTCCCCCCGATCGACCCGCAGGTGCTCAACCAGAAGGGGTCGCTCTTCTTGACCCGCCCCACCCTCGCGCACTACGTCGCCGACCGCGCCGAGCTCACCGCTCGCGCCGACGACATCCTGCACCTCATCGCCAACGGCGAGCTGGACGTGCGGGTCTCGGGCCGCTACCCGTTGGCAGACGCCCGTCGCGCGCACGAGGACCTGGAGGGCGGCGGCACGACCGGCAAGCTCATCCTCGTGCCCTGAGCGGCGTCCGGCCGCCGGTCAGATCGCCTTCTCGCCGCGGAAGAACTCGAACGTCCACCCGAGGATCGAGATGAGCAGGAACGGCACCGCACAGATGAGCAGCCACCAGCCGACCGCCAGGCCGAGCGCCAGCGCCGAGACCGACAGGGCCAGCCACAGCGGCCACCAGGAGTAGGGGGCGAAGTGGCCGTAGTCGCCGGACAGGTCCCCGATCTCGCCCTCGAGGTCGTCCTCTGGGCGCAGGTCGGTCTTGCGGCCGGTCACCCAGAGGTAGAACGCGATGAAGGCGGAGAACAAGGTCGTCAGCAGCAGGCCGATGATGCCGACCCATTCCTTGGGGTCGGTGAAGTAGGCGTACAGCGCCGTCGCCAGTGCGAAGAAGGGCACCAGATAGGCGAAGATCTTGACCTCGGCGCGCATCAGTGCTGTTCCTTCCCGGTGTAGCCGCCGGAGTCGGTGCCGACCTGCCCGTCGGGGTCGGTGTCCGGTCCGCCGAGGAGCTTCTCGGCGACGCCCTTGTCGGGCTCCGGCGACTCCAGCGTCCCGATCTGAGGGTGGTGCAGGTCGAAGGCGGCACGCTCGGAGCGGATCCGCGGCAGCGAGTCGAAGTTGTGGCGGGGCGGCGGGCACGAGGTGGCCCACTCCAGCGACATGCCCCAGCCCCACGGGTCGTCGCTCGTGACCTTGGGGGTCTTGAAGCTCTTCCACACCGCGTAGAAGAAGGGGAGCATCGAGGCGGCGAGGAGGAAGGAGGAGATCGTCGACAGCTGGTTCATCCAGGTGATGCCGTCCTCGGGGAGGTAGTCGGCATACCGGCGGGGCATGACCTTGACACCCAGCAAGTGCTGGATGAGGAAGGTGCCGTGGAAGCCGAGGAAGAGCATCCAGAAGTGGATCTTGCCCAGCCGCTCGTCGAGCATGTGCCCGGTCAGCTTGGGCCACCAGAAGTAGTAGCCGGCGAACATCGCGAAGACGACGGTGCCGAAGACGACGTAGTGGAAGTGGGCCACGACGAAGTAGGTGTCCGTGACGGCGAAGTCCAGCGCCGGGCTCGCGAGGATGACGCCGGTCAGGCCACCGAAGAGGAAGGTCACGAGGAAGCCGACCGCCCACAGCATGGGGGTGTCCAGCTTGATGGAGCCACGCCACATGGTGCCGATCCAGTTGAAGAACTTCACCCCGGTCGGGACGGCGATGAGCATCGTCATGATGGCGAAGAACTCCAGCAGGACCGCGCCGGTCGCATACATGTGGTGAGCCCACACCGAGACCGACAGTGCGGCGATCGCCATGGTGGCCATCACGAGCGTCTTGTAACCGAACAGCGGCTTGCGGGAGAAGACCGGGATGACCTCGGAGATGATCCCGAAGAACGGCAGCGCGATGATGTAGACCTCGGGGTGGCCGAAGAACCAGAACAAGTGCTGCCAGAGCAGGGCGCCCCCGTGCTCGGGATCGTAGATGTGCCACCCGAAGATGCGGTCCGCCGCCATCCCGAAGAGGGCGGCGGCGAGCACGGGGAAGACCACGAGCACCAGGATCGAGGTCACCAGAACCGTCCAGGTGAAGAACGGCACCCGGAACATCGTCATGCCGGGTGCCCGCATGCAGACGATCGTCGTGATGAAGTTGACGGCGCCGAAGATCGTGGCGAAGCCGCTGACCGCCAGGCCCACGACCCACAGATCGCCCCCCAGGCCCGGGCTGTGCGTGGGCCCGGCCAGCGGCTGGTAGGCGAACCAGCCGAAGCTCGCCGCACCGCTGGGGGTGAGGAACCCCCCGACGGCGATGAGGCTGCCGAAGAGGAACATCCAGAAGGCCAGCATGTTGAGTCGCGGGAAGGCTACGTCCGGGGAGCCGATCTGCAGCGGCACCAGCGCGTTGGCGAAGCCCGCGAACAGTGGGGTGGCGAACATCAGCAGCATCACCGTGCCGTGCATGGTGAACATCTGGTTGTAGATCTCGGGGTTGTCCACGACCTGCAGCCCGGGGACGAAGAGCTCGGCGCGGATGACCAGGGCCATGAGCCCGCCAAGGATGAACCACACCATGGTCGCGACGAAGTAGAGGTTGCCGATGACCTTGTGGTCGGTGGTCGTGAGGACCCGGACGGCGTTGCGGACGAAGGAACTGCGCTCGGCGACCGGCGGCTTCGCGGCGGTGGCAGCAGTGGCGGCGGTCCCTGGCCGCTCGGTCGTGATGGCCATTAGTTCTCCACTCCCTCGGGCAGCTTGCCCTGCTGGTCCTGCTGCAGCTCGTACATGTCGAGGTCAGGGCCGAGCTGACCGGTGTTGCCGGACTCCTCCAGGTCGGCGATGAAGGCGTCGTAGTCCTCCTGTGACACGACCTCGACCTGGAACAGCATCTCCGAGTGGTAGGCGCCGCACAGCTCGGCGCACTTGCCGGCGAAGGTGCCCTCCTCGGTGGTGGTCACCTGGAAGATGTTGACCGGCCGGGGACCATGTCCATCTTCTGGAGGAAGTTGACCACCCAGAAGGAGTGGATGACGTCGCGCGAGGTGAGCACGAACTCGACCCGGCTGTCGACCGGGAGCACGAGGGTCGGCAGGGTGTCCGGCACGCCCTCCTCGCCCTCGCTGATCTCGCGCGCCTGCTGGCCGGTGACGAACACCTGCTCCTCGACGTAGTTGAAATCCCAGCTCCACTTCTTGCCGACCACGTTGACGACCACGTCGGGCTCGGGCTCGGTGTCGAGCATGGCGTTCTGGAGGGTGACGGTCTGCCCGAACATCGTCGCGACCATGAGGATCGGCACGACGGTGTAGAGGATCTCGAACGGGACGTGATAGCGGAACTGCACCGGGACCTCGTCCTCGGAACGGCGGCGGTAGGCGAAGACCGCCCACAGGATGAGCAGCCACACCAGGACACCCACCGCCAGGGCCGCGATCCATGTGGCGTTCCAGAACCCGACCACGTCGGCACCGACCTCGGTGGCGGGCTCGGGCAGGTAACCCCGGGTCACCGCCTCGCCGCACCCGGACAGCATCAGCGCCGCCGTCGTGACGGCGAGCGCGAGGCCGAGCCTGCGGGTCCGGGATCGGGCGCTCCCGCCCCCGTCCTCACGCCGTCGCACTGAGCCACCTCTTGCTGCTGGGACCGTCGAGCATCACAGACCCCACTCTACCCTCACGCCTGCCTGCCGTCCTCGCCGCAGGGGGGTGTGCCGCGCCACCGCCGCGGCAACTCCCGGGCTGAGGCCTCCCGCACGAGGCGGAGGTAGTCGGGTCGGTGGACGGTGACGACCCCCAGGGAAGCCAGGTGCGGCGTCTGCCACTGCGTGTCCAGCACCCAGGGCTCACCGTCCTCGGCGAGCACGTCGACCAGGCCGGCCAGCGCTGCCTTGGAGGCGTCGGGCGCCCGGTGGAACATCGACTCCCCCGCGAACAGCCGCCCGATCGCCAGCCCGTAGACCCCGCCCACGAGCCGTGCCTCGTCCCACACCTCGACGGAGTGGGCCCACCCGAGGTCGTGCAGCCGGCCGTAGGCCCGCGCGATCTGTCCGGTGATCCAGCCCCCGTCCCTCGAGGGGTCCGCACAGCCGGCGACGACGTCCTCGAAGGCCTGGTCGACGGTCACGGCCCAGGACCGGCGGGAGCGCCGGGCGGAGCGGCTGAGGTGGAGGTCGCCGGGGAGCAGCACCCCGCGCGGGTCCGGCGACCACCACCCGACCGGGTCGGCGCCCCCCTCCCCCAGCCCCATCGGGAAGACCCCGGCCCGGTAGGCGGCGAGGATGGTCCCCGGCTCGAGGTCGGCACCGATGCGACGAGGTCTTCACCCGGCACCGCCCCCGCCGTCGAGAGGTCCCAGACGGTCGGCTCGGGCTCCACCGGTCCGCTCGCGCCTCCGGCGTCACCGCCTACGGCGACCGCGGCGTCCGCGCCGTCGCCCGCGGCGGCGCCGTCGGCAACTGCGGCGGCGCCGTCGCGCCCGCCGCGATGGCAACTGCGCGGTGCTCGCTTCGCTCGCCCACTCTTTATGTTCCGAGAAACAGGCTCGCTACGCTCGCGTTTCTCGGGCTCAGCTGAAGCTGTCCCCGCACGCGCAGGAGCTGCCCGCGTTGGGGTTGTCGATCGTGAAGCCCTGCTTCTCGATGGTGTCGGCGAAGTCGATGGACGCGCCGTCGAGGTAGGGGGCGCTCATCCGGTCCACCACGACCTCGACCCCGTCGAACGCGGCGACGAGGTCGCCGTCAAGGGTGCGCTCGTCGAAGTACAGCTGGTAGATCAGGCCCGAGCAGCCACCCGGCTGGACGCCGATGCGTAGCCGCAGGTCGTCGCGGCCCTCCTGCTCCAGCAGGCTCTTGACCTTGCCGGCGGCGAGGTCGGTCAGGGTGACGCCGTGCGTCTGCGTGGTCTGGGTGTCGGTCATGGGCCGCGGGTCCTCTCGTGAGGGGAAGTGGTGCAGGGGGAACGCCGGTGGTGGCCGGTCCTGTTCCCGTCCCGACCAGCGTACGTCACGCCCGGGCGGGCGGGGTCCAGGTGCGGGCGACCCGCGTCGCGAGCGCCGCGAGATCTGCGCCCTCGTCGCCGCGCGGGGCGTAGGAGCCGCTGACCCCCAGCGACATCCCCTCACGGCGCCCGACGGAGACCTCCCGCGCCAGGACGACCGTCGGGGCGGCGACCTCGAGCGCCGCCCGTGCGGTGTCGGCGACCACGCCGTCGTGGACCGTCGTGTAGTCGTAGGCGTCGGTGACGAGCACGACCAGCGCACCAGCGAGGCGGTCGCGCACGTCCAGCTCGTCCAGGAGCAGCCGGGCCCCGGTGTCGGTCCGCGCGCCGAGCAGCTGCAGCGCGTAGCCCACGCCCCCACCGGCCCCTGCCCCGGCGGCCCGCTCGGGTCGGCGCGGCAGCCCGGTGAGCAGGTCGCGCTGCGGCGGGAGCACCGCGTTGACCCGGTCGCTCAGCCCGCCGAGCTCGGTCTCCAGCTGCTGCGTCACCTCCGGGCGCACCCCGTGCTCCCCGAGGGAGGCGCTGGCGCCGTGGAAGCCCAGGAGCGAGGCCTCCGTCGTCGTGGCGAGCACCAGCCGGGTCCGCGACCAGGTGTCGCGCAGCGCAGGGAGGTCCTCGAGCCGCTGCCCCGCGCCGAGCCGGCGCAGCAGCCCGGCGCCGCCGTCGTGGCAGGCCAGGTCTCCGACACCGACGACGACCCGCGACACCCCGAGGTCGCGCGCGCAGGTCAGGAGCGCCCCGAGACCCTCGCTGCCCAGCCCGGCCGGGTCGGCCAGGTCGTCAGCGGCGACCAGGTGGCGCCCGGCCACCTGCGCGGTGTCGAGGTATGCCGTCGCCCCGTCCGGACGCTCGACCACGGCGATGTCCGCGGGCACCTCGGCGCCGGTGGGGTCGGCGACGAGCACGGGGTGGCTGGTGACGGCAAGGCCGAGCGCCGCGGACCGCTCGGCGACGAGCGTGGCGAAGCCGGCGCCGCCGTCGTGCGAGGCGTGCGCCTCGACGTCGGCGTGCGGGGCCGACCGGGCCCACCCCTGGGCGACCTGCTCGGCGTCGCCCGGGGCCAGCCGGCCGGCGGACCGGTCGGCGACGACGAGGACGCGAGGTGCGGGCATACCGGCGGGGGACGTCAGGCGTAGACCATGTGCATGGCCTCGCGCACCTCGGCGAGGGTCGCCTCGGCGACCTCGTCGGCGTGCGCGTTGCCCCGCGCGAGGACGCGCCGCAGCTCGGCCGGGTCTGCCTCCAGCTCCGCGCGACGGGCGCGGACCGGCGCGAGGTGCTCGTTGACCGCCTCGGTCACGAGCTTCTTGAGCGTCCCCGAACCGCCGTCGCCGATCTCCTCGGCCACCGCACGCGGGTCGCGGCCCGTGGTGAGCGAGGCCAGCAGCAGCAGGGTGGAGACCTCGGGGCGACCGTCGGGGTCGTAGGTGATGCGACGGTCGGCGTCGGTGACCGCCTTCTTGATCGCCCGGGCCGTCTCGTCGGCGCTCATCCGCAGCTCGATGACGTTGCCGCGCGACTTGCTCATCTTCTGCCCGTCGGTGCCGAGCAGGTTCGGCACCTCCGAGAGCAGTGCGTCCGGTGCAGGGAAGACCGGCGCGCTGCCGTCGCCCGCCCGGCCGTAGCGCTCGTCGAAGCGGCGCGCCACGACCCGGGTCTGCTCCAGGTGCGGCAGCTGGTCCTTGCCGACCGGGACGACGTTGGCCTTGCAGAAGAGGATGTCGGCGGCCTGGTGGACCGGGTAGGTCAGCATGAGCCCGGTCATCGGCCGACCGCCAGTGGCCTCCTGCTCCGCCTTGACCGTGGGATTGCGTCGCAGCTCGGCATCGGTGACCAGCGACAGGAAGGGCAGCATGAGCTGGTTCAGCGCCGGCACCTGGGAGTGCGCGAAGATCGTCGTGCGGGCCGGGTCGATGCCCACCGAGAGGTAGTCGGTGAGCAGCGAGTAGACCCGCTCCTGGATCGAGTCGACGGTGTCGCGGTCGGTGATGACCTGGTAGTCGGCGATGAGGACCCAGGTGTCGACGCCCTTGTCCTGCAGCGCCACCCGGTTGCGCAGGCTGCCGAAGTAGTGCCCTAGGTGCAGGTGCCCGGTCGGACGGTCACCGGTGAGCATCCGGTAGCGGCCGGGGTGGACGTCGAGGTCCTCGGCGATCTGCGCGGAGCGCACGACGCTGCGCTGCAGCGAGGCGTCGGAGGTCGAGTCGGCGAGGTCGGCGCCCGTGCTGCCTGAGGGGTCGTCGGGCTGCTGGGTCTGATCAGTCACGAGCGCCGATCGTAGCGGGGTGGTTCAGCCGAGCTCCTCGCGACCGTGCGGCGTGGTCCACCCGCTGGTGTCCGGGCCCAGCGGCACGACCCCGGTGGGGTTGATGTCGCGGTGCGTGGCGTAGTAGTGCGCCTTGACCTGCTCGAAGTCGGTCGTGGCGCCGAAGTCCCACGTCTGCCACAGGTCGCGGGCGTAGGCCCACAGCACCGGCATCTCGGTGAGCTTGTGCCGGTTGCACTTGAAGTGGCCGTGGTACGCCGCGTCGAAGCGCACGAGCGTCGGCCAGAGCCGGACGTCGGCCAGGGTGAGCTGGTCACCCACGAGGTAGCGCTGGTGCTCCAGCCGGTCCGAGAGCCAGTCGAGGCGGGAGAAGAGCCGCTGGTATGCCTCCTCGTAGGCCTCCTGGCTGCCGGCGAAACCACACTGGTAGACGCCGTTGTTGACGTCGGTGTAGACGAGGTCGGAGACCTCCTCGATCTGGTCCCGCAGGTGCTCGGGCCACAGGTCGGGGGCGCCCGGCCGGTGGTGGTCGCCCCACTCGGTGACGAGGTCCTTGACCATCTGGTGGAAGTCGTTGGTCACGACCCTGCCCGAGGTCGTGTCGACGAAGGCCGGGACGGTGATGCCGGACTCCGGGTAGCCCTCGGGCCGCGCGTCGTAGGCGTCCTTCAGCCGAGGTATGCCCAGGACCGGGTCCACCCCGCCCGGGTCCAGGTCGAAGGTCCAGGAGTCGGCGTCGTGCACCGGGCCGGCCACGCCCATACCGATCACGTCCTGCAGCCCCAGCAGGTGCCTGGTGAGGATCATCCGGTGCGCCCAGGGGCAGGCCCGCGAGGTGATCAGCCGGTAGCGTCCCGGCTCCACCGGGAAGCCGTCGCGCCCGTCCCGGGTGATCCGGTCCGGGATGTAGCGGGTCTTGCGCTCGAACCCACCGTCCGGGTTGACGTAGCTGCCGCCACCGGACTCGGCGCCGCCGTTAGTTGAACCGTCACTCATCATGGTCCCCATCATGCCCCGTCGCGGCCAGACGTTCCAGCAGGAGCGCCTCGGCCACGCAGACCCGCTCGAACTCACCGAGGTGCAGGCTCTCGTTGGCGGCGTGCGCCCGGGTGTCCGGGTCCTCCACCCCGGTGACGAGGATCGCCGCGTCCGGGAAGCGCTCGGCGAAGGCCGCGACGAACGGGATCGACCCGCCGACGCCGATGTCGACCGCGTCCACCCCGTCCCAGGCGTCCCGGAAGGCCGACCGCGCCACGTCGTAGACCGGTCCGCGCGCGTCCGCGGCGAAGCCGGCCCCGTCGTCGACGACCTCGACGTCGACCCGGCAGCCCCAGGGCGCGTGCTCCAGCAGGTGGGTCCGCAGGGCCTCGGCGGCGGTCGCCGGGTCCTCCTCCGGGTGCAGCCGCATGGACAGCTTGGCCCGGCCGACCGGGGTGAGCAGGTTGGCCGCGGTGTCCACCGAGGGGGCGTCGATCCCGATCACGGTGAGGGAGGGCCGGGTCCACATCCGGGAGAGCAGCGAGCCGGTGCCGATCGGCCGGACGCCCTCGGGCAGCCCGGCGTCCGCGCGCAGGTCCTCCTCGGTGAAGTCGAGGTCGGCCGCCTCGGAGGTGCGCAGACCGGGGACGGCCACGTCGCCCGCCTCGTCGTGCAGCGTCGCGAGCAGGCGGCAGAGCGCGGTCAGCCCGTCGGGCACGACGCCGCCGTAGAGGCCGCTGTGCAGCCCGTGCTCCAGCGCCCGCACCTCCACGACGACGCGGACCATCCCCCGCAGCGTGGTCGTCAGGGCGGGGACCCCGATCTTCCAGTTGTGCGAGTCGGCGAGCACGATGGCGTCGCACCGCAGCGACTCGCCGTGCTGCTGCAGGATCGTCGGCAGCGAGTCCGAGCCCACCTCCTCCTCACCCTCGACGAAGACCGTCACCCCCACCGGCGGCCGACCGCCGTGGGCGCGCAGCGCCGCGACGTGCGCCATGATGCCCGCCTTGTCGTCCGCGACGCCACGGGCATACAGGCGCTCGCCCACCTGGGTCGGCTCGAAGACCGGGGTGTCCCAGTCGGCGTCCGCCCCCGGCGGCTGGACGTCGTGGTGGGCGTAGAGCAGGACCGTGGGCGACCCGGGCGGGCCGTCACGGTGCCCGATGACCGCCGGCCGTCCGCCCTCGCGCACGATCCGGACGACCAGGCCCTCGGCACGGAGCAGGTCCGCGGTGGCCTGGGCGCTGTCGTCCACGTGCCGCTGGTCGAAGGAGTCCAGGGACACCGACGGTATGCGGGTCAGGGCCTCGAGGTCCGAGCGCACCCCGGGCATGAGGTCCTGGACCCGGGCGGTGAGGTCGGCGGTGCGGTCGGCGTCGGCGTCGGCGGCGAGGTGCTCCATGAACCCCAGGCTATCCGCGTGTCCTGGCGCCGCGGGCCCGCAGCAGCACCCCTCGGGCTCACCTACACTCGGGGGGTGATGTTCGGGAAGAGGTCGAGCGAGCTGACCGAGACCAACCTCGAGGCGGCGCAGCAGGCGCAGGCCGAGGAGACGGTCGACCCCGCGCGCCCCGCGGGCAAGGGCCGGCCCACCCCGAAGCGTCGGGACGCCGAGCGCGCCAACCGCCGGCCGCTGGTGGTGGACAAGAAGGCCATGAGCGCCGAGCAGAAGGCGAAGGTCCGCACCGAGCGGGCCCGGATGCGCGAGGCCATGCTCAGCGGTGAGGAGAAGTACCTCCCCGCCCGGGACAAGGGACCCGAGCGCCGCTTCCTGCGCGACGCCGTGGACGTGCGGTGGAACGTCGGCGAGATCCTGCTGCCCGCGATGATCCTCGTGCTGGCGGTCTCGCTGCTGCCCTTCGAGTGGGCCCGCGGCGGCACCTTCCTCGTGGCCTACACCCTCATGCTGGGCGGCGTCATCGACGTGTGGCTGCTGTGGCGCCGCACCAAGAAGCGCTTCACCGCGACCTTCGGGCAGGAGCCGGGCCGTGGCTCGGCGTGGTATGTCGTGCTCCGGGCCTTCCAGATGCGCCGCAGCCGGATCCCGCGCCCCGCCGTGGCACGTGGCGAGGAGCTGCGCCGGCGCTGACCCGCGCACCTGGGACGCACCGTGGCGCCGTGGCTTCCGTGCTTCACCAGGGCGGACCGGCCACCGGTGCCCTGGGGTCGGACCCGCACCGGCTCCGGCGAGCGAACAGACGGCGCCCGGTCGTTGCTGTCGGCCCTCGGTCAGCACCAGAGCGGCCTCGCCGACGGGGCAGCGCTGGACCAGATCGACGTGCAGGACGGGGAGAAGATCGTCGTTCACGTCTTCGGCGGCACCACCGACGACGTCGTCAACCGGCTCGGGGGGATGTCGGGGTCGCAGACCGCGTCCCTCGTCCGCAAGCTGCTCCCGATCCTGGCGCCCATCGTGGTCTCCTGGCTGGCCAAGCAGGTCACCGGCGGATCCACGGCGACCCCGGGGCAGTCGGCGCCCGGGCAGCCGGACGGCCCGCTCGGGCAGGGACGCGCCACCACCGAGGACCCGACGGAGCAGCGGTCCACCGACCTGACCTCCGTGCTGCAGGACGTCCTCGGCTCCGCCCTGGGCAGCGCGACCGGCACCGGCTCCACGGGGTCCTCCGGCGGCATCCTCGGCGACGTGCCGGGCGGCATCCTGGGTCGCCGCTGAGGGCGCGGGCACCCGTCGCGACGCTTTGTATGCTGACCGGCGACAGTTCCCCAGCCCCGAGCCCGAGGAGCGCCGGCCACGATGACGTCCACCCTGGTCCTCGGCAGCGACGGTAGCGGCGTCGCCCGCCATGCCACCTCCCTCCTGCGCGGTCACGACGCGGTGACCTGCCTGGTCACTGCCAACCCGCCGGTCCCCGCCGGGATCGCCGACTTCCGTGAGCGGCTGGGCCAGGTGCCCGGCGAGCGGCCGGAGGGCTGGACCGAGGTGCCGGTGACCAGCCTGGCCATGGCCCTGCTCGCCTCCCGGCGGCCGGTCCTGCTGAGCAGCGTCCCTGATTGGCTCTGGTCGGTCGTCGAGGCCGAGGGCCTGTGGGCCGACCCTCGTGCCGCCGCCCGGCACATCGACCCCATGCTGGAGGAGGCTGCGGTCGCCCTGCGCGCCGTGCCCTTCGACGTGGTGCTGGTGAGCAACGAGCCCGCTGCGCCGACCGCGCCGGACGACCGGGACACGCTGCTTCTGGCCGAGCTGCTCGGGGTCGCGAACACCCGCCTGTCGGCGGCCTGCGCCCAGGTGCACGTCGTCACCGCCGGCCGGGTGCTCGACCTGTCGGGCGCGCGGCCGGTCCCGGCCGGCTGAGGCGAAGCCGCACCGGCTCTCCAGCAGCCACCAACGACCGCACCTGAGGCTCCAGCTCGTGCTCCAGGGTCGACGGCTGCGCGTCACTGCGCTCGCTCGCCCTGGTCATCACGCGTCCTCCGACGCCTGCCGAGGATCGTCCGACAGATAGTGTCGCGCCCATGACGACCACACCGGGGCAGGACGCATGACTTCGACACGCGACACCGTGCTGCTGGATGTCGACGGCACCCTGGCCGACTCCACCTACCACCACGCCCTGGCCTGGGCCCGGGCGTTCGCCCGCTTCGGCCTCACCCCTGCGCTCTGGCGGGCGCACCGAGCGATCGGCATGGGTGGGGACAAGCTGGTCGCTGTGGTGACCGATGACGAGGTGGAAGCCCGTATCGGTGACGACCTGCGGAACGCCTGGGAACAGGAGTACTCCCGCATCCTCGGCGAGGTCGTGCTGCTGGAGGGGGCCAGTGAGCTGGTGCTGTCGCTGCACGAGCGCGGGCTGAGGGTGGCCCTGGCTTCTTCGGGCAAGAAGCGGTTCACCGATCACATCATCGAGCTGCTGGACCTGCCCGAGGGGGTGCTCAGCACCGTCACCACCGCTGAGGACGCCGAACAGTCCAAGCCGGCGCCGGACATCCTCGGGGTCGCCCTGCGACGGGCAGGAGGTGAGCGCGCTGTCCTCGTCGGTGACACACCGTATGACGTGGCCTCCGCAGCACGGATGGGTGCGCCCTGCGTCGTGGTGCGCTCCGGTGGCTTCGGGGTGCAGGAGTTGCGAGACGCCGGGGCCGTCCTGATCGTCGATGGCCCCCGGGACCTGATCACTGCCGACTGGGGCGAGCTGTGTCGGGCCGAGCCACCGCTGGGCTCGGACGACCCGCAGGAGCCGTTGCCGCACTGATCTGGGGTTGCGGACGACGCCACCACCGTCGACAACGAGCTGGCACGCCGGCCCCAGGGCCATGAGGCAACCGGTGGTCGGTGCCAGCACCGGGCGGTGAGAACTCAGCCCGCGGCGCCACCCTCGACGAAGGGCGGCTTGCTGACCTCCACCGGGACCTCCCGACCGCGGACCTCGACGACGAGCTCGGTGCCCTGCTCGGTGCCCCGGTCCAGGAGCGCGAGCGCGATGCCCTGCTTGCGGGTCGGGCTGAAGGTGCCGGAGGTCACCTCGCCCACCTCCTGACCGGAGGAGTCGAGCACCCGGCACCCGGCTCGCGGGATGCCCCGGCCGGTGACGACCAGCCCGCCTCCCAGCCGGCACTCCTTGGCCTCCCGCTGCGCGGTGAGGACCTCCCGGCCCCAGAAGGCCTTCTTGCCCCACCCGACGGCCCAGCCGGTGCGGCCCATGACCGGGGTGATCTGGTCGGAGAGCTCGTGGCCGTGCAGGGCATACCCCATCTCGGTGCGCAGCGTGTCGCGCGCGCCCAGCCCGCAGGGCAGGCCGCCCAGCGGCTCCATCGCGGCGGTGAGGGCGTCCCAGAGCGCGGGCGCGTCGGCGCTGGCGCAGACCAGCTCGTAGCCGCGCTCCCCGGTGTAGCCGGTGCGGCACACGGTGACTGGCACGCCCTGCCACTGCGCCTCCACGAAGCTCATGTAGTCGTGGCCGGTCGGCAGCCCGAGCTCGTCCATGACCTCGTCGACGCGCGGTCCCTGAAGCGCGAGGATGGCGTAGTCGTGGTGCTGGTTCTCCACGCTCACGTCCTCGGGGCGCTGCTCCGCCTCCTGGAGCAGCTCGACCACCCGGGCGGTGTTGGCGGCGTTGGGGATGAGGAAGACCTCGTCCTCGGAGCGCAGGTAGGCGATCATGTCGTCGACGACGCCCCCGTCGGAGGAGCAGCACATCGTGTACTGCGCCTTGCCGGGCTCGATGCGGTCCAGGTCGTTGGTCAGGCAGCGGTTGAGGAAGTCCTTGGCGCCCGGCCCCTTGACCAGGCGTTGCCGAGGTGGGAGACGTCGAAGAGGCCCACCCGCTCCCGGACGGCGGTGTGCTCGGCGACGACGCCCCCGCCGGGGTACTCGATCGGCATGGACCAGCCGCCGAAGTCGGCCATCTTGGCCCCGAGCGCGAGGTGCCGGTCGTGCAGCGGGGACGTCGTCGTCGTGGAGTCGCTCATGGGGCTCACCCTAGTGGGTGGTGCGGTGCCCTAGTCTCGGAGTCGACAGCCCGACCTGACCGTCGGGGTCACCGAGCGAGCGATGCGGGACGGGAGAGGCCTCGTGACCGCGTCAGACAAGGACGACATCCATGAGCGACCGCCTGCCCGTGAGCTTCACGACCGTCGACCTCGCCACCGCCGAGGTCGACGCCCTCGTCCTGGGGGCCACCAAGCGCGACGGTGCGCTCGCCCTGCTCGAGGGGCACGGGCTGGACGAGAGCACGGCGCAGGCGCTCTCCGCGGCCCTGTCGACGCTGGGCGCGGAGGGCACGACCGACGAGCTCACCCGGCTGGCCGGGGTCGACGACGTCGCAGCGGGGCTGATCCTGGTCGTCGGGGTGGGCGGGAGCGGCCCCGCGCCGCGGACCGAGCAGCTCAAGCGGGCCGCCGGCGTCGCCGCACGGTCCCTCGCGTCTCGCGGCTCGGCCCTCTTTGCCCTGGGGCAGCAGGACCGCGACCAGGCCGTCGCGGTCGCCGAGGGCGCCGCGCTGGGGGCCTACAGCTACGTCGAGCAGCACGGCGCGGGCAAGGCCGGATCGACCAAGGACCCGCTGGGCTCGGTCCTCGTGCGAGGCCTGGACGGCGAGGACGCCACGACCGCGCAGGCCGAGGTGTCGGCGGTCGTCGCTGCCGTGTCCTACGCCCGTGACCTGGTCAACACCCCGCCGAACCTGCTCTACCCCGAGACCTTCGCCGCGGACGTCGTGGAGCGGGCGCAGGCCGCCGGCGTGGAGGTCGAGGTGTGGGACCCGGAGCGGCTCGCCGCGGAGGGCTGCGGCGGCATCATCGGGGTGGGCCAGGGCTCGGCGCGCGGTCCGCGCCTGGTGACCCTGCGCTACACCCCCGAGGGAGCCACCCGGCACCTGGCCCTCGTGGGCAAGGGCATCACCTTCGACTCCGGCGGCCTGTGCCTCAAGCCGGGCGCCTCGATGGTGACGATGAAGATGGACATGGGCGGCGCCGCGGCGTGCGCCGCCGCCACCCTCGCCGTGGCCGAGCTGGGCCTCCCGGTCCAGGTGACGGCATACCTCTGCCTGGCGGAGAACATGACCGGCGACCTGGCCCAGCGCCCGGGCGACGTCGTGACGATGCGCGGCGGACGCACGGTCGAGATCATCAACACCGACGCCGAGGGGCGCCTGGTCATGGCCGACGGCCTGGCGCTGGCCACCGAGCAGCAGCCGGACGCCATCGTCGACGTGGCCACGCTGACCGGTGCCTGCATCGTCGCGCTGGGCGAGCGGACCATCGGGGTCATGGGCAACGACGACGAGCTGCGCGACTCGATCGTGCGGATGGGCACCGAGGCCGGGGACACCGCCTGGGCGCTGCCGATGCCGGAGGAGATCCGTCCCACCCTCGACACCCCGGTGGCGGACCTGAAGCACACCGGGGAGCGCTCCGCCGGGGCCATGGTCGCCGCGACCTTCCTCCAGGAGTTCGTCGGCACCCGAGGCGCGGTCGAGGGCGAGGACGCCACCCAGATCCCCTGGGCGCACCTCGACATCGCCGGTCCCGCGTTCAACGAGAAGTCGGCCTGGGGCTACTACCCCAAGGGCGCCACCGGTGCCGGGGTCCGCTCGCTGGTGGCACTCGCCCGGTCCTACGCCGGCTGACCGGGCCGCAGCACGCACGAGGGGCACCACCCGTCGCGGGTGGTGCCCCTCGCGTCCGTCTGCCGGGCGACGTCAGCCGCTCTTGCGGCGGAACATCTGCTGGGCACCCGAGGTCTTGGCGTCGCGCTCCTGCGCGACCTTGCCGTGCTCGGAGTGGTCCGAGACATCCGTCCCGCCATGGGCCTGCTTCTTGGCCAGTGCCTCGCGGAACTTGGCCTTGACGTCGTCCGTGACCGGATCGTCGCTCATCGGGCCACCTCCTCACTCTCGCCGGACATGACGCGCCCACCCTGGCACGCCGATCGGAGCGTCCGCCACCGAATTCCGGGCAGGTGGCAGGATGGTCCACGGACCGGCCGTCCTGGGTGGCACCACGCCTGACCCAACGGCAGCATCACCCGTAGACTGCAGACACCGGACGAGGAGAGAGTCAACAGACATGTCGGAACGTGTATCGATGCCCGCCCTCGGTGAGTCCGTCACCGAGGGGACCGTGACCCGCTGGCTCAAGAGCGTCGGCGACTCCGTCGAGGTCGACGAGCCGCTGCTCGAGGTCTCCACCGATAAGGTCGACACCGAGATCCCCTCGCCCGTCGCGGGCACGCTGCAGGAGATCCTCGCCGAGGAGGACGAGACCGTCGAGGTCGGCGCCGACCTGTGCGTCGTCGGGGACGGCGACGGGGGCGACAGCAGCGACTCCGGCGGCTCGGACGCGCAGGCCGACGAGGAGGACTCCCAGCAGGAGGACTCCGGCGACGCTGATAAGTCCGACGAGCAGGAGCAGGAGTCCGGGGACTCCGGTGAGAGCCAGGACGCGAGCGACTCGAAGGAGAAGAGCAGCGAGGACACCGGGTCCGGGGACTCAGATGGCTCCTCCGGGGGCGGCGGTGGCTCGGAGGGCGAGACCGTGACCATGCCGGCGCTGGGCGAGTCGGTGACCGAGGGCACCGTCACCCGCTGGCTCAAGTCCGAGGGCGACTCCGTCGAGGTCGACGAGCCGCTGCTGGAGGTCTCCACCGACAAGGTCGACACCGAGATCCCCTCCCCCGTCGCGGGCGTCCTGACCTCGATCCTCGCCGGGGAGGACGAGACCGTGGAGGTCGGCGGCGAGCTCGCCGTCATCGGTGGCGAGTCCTCGGGCGGCTCGGACAGCGGCTCGGACGAGCAGGCGAGCTCCTCCGCCGACGAGCAGGAGCAGGCCGCGGACGACGAGCAGCCCCGGCAGGAGACCTCCGGGGACGCGTCGTCCGACGACTCCGACTCCTCCGACGGCGACCTCGCCGAGGAGCAGGACAAGCAGGAGCAGGCCGCGCAGGAGGCCTCCGAGGCCTCGGGCTCGACCTCGTCCTCCCAGGCCGACGACAGCGGTGAGGCGGTCGGTGTCGGCACCACCTCCACCGAGGCCGGTTCCACCTCGCACAAGGACGCCGACGGCGACGGCACCCGGGACGTGGAGCAGCGTCAGCAGTCCACGGCCTCGACGCCGCAGGGCCAGGACGTCAGTGCCTACGTCACGCCGCTGGTGCGCAAGCTCGCCGCCCAGCACGACGTCGACCTGGGCTCGCTCACCGGAACCGGTGTAGGAGGCCGCATCCGCAAGCAGGACGTGCTCGACGCCGCCCAGGCCAAGAAGGAGCAGCCTGCCGAGGCACCGGCGGCACAGGAGGAGAAGGCCGCCACGCCGGAGACCTCCGCCCCGTCCGGGGGCGGGTCCCCGAGCCCGGAGAGCGAGGCCAAGCGGGGCACGACCGAGAAGATGTCGCGCCTGCGCAAGGTCATCGCGGCCCGCATGGTGGAGTCGCTGCAGACGAGCGCCCAGCTGACCACGGTCATCGAGGTCGACGTCACGAAGATCTCCCGGCTGCGCAAGCGCGCCAAGGACGAGTTCCTCAAGCGGGAGGGCACCAAGCTCTCGTTCATGCCGTTCTTCGCGATGGCCGCCATCGAGGCGCTCAAGGAGCACCCGATCGTCAACGCCAGCGTCGAGGGCGACTCCATCGTCTACCACGCGGCGGAGCACCTCGGCGTCGCGGTCGACACCCCGCGCGGCCTGCTCGTGCCGGTCATCAAGGACGCCGGTGACCTCAACATCGCGGGCCTGGCACGCAAGATCGCCGACCTGGCCGAGCGCACCCGCGACAACAAGGTCACGCCGGACGAGCTGTCCGGCGGCACCTTCACCCTGACCAACACCGGGTCGCGCGGCGCGCTCTTCGACACCCCGATCATCAACCAGCCCAACGTCGGCATCCTCGGCACCGGCGCGGTGGTCAAGCGTCCGGTGGTCATCGTCGACGAGGACGGCATGGAGACGATCGCGATCCGCGACATGGTCTACCTCGCGATGAGCTACGACCACCGGGTCGTGGACGGCGCGGACGCCGCGCGCTTCCTGGTGACGATGAAGGAGCGCCTGGAGGACGGCAAGTTCGAGGTCTGAGGAGCCGGCGATGACCGATCAGCCCGCATCCAGCAGCACGCGCGTCGTCGCGATCACCGGAGCCAGCGGGCTCATCGGGTCGGCGCTCAGCGAGGCGGTGCGCGAGCGCGGCGACGAGGTCGTGCACCTCGTGCGCCGTGACGCGCGCCCTGCCGAGCAGCTGCCCTCAGGCGTCCGGGAGCAGACCTGGGACCCCGGGGCGGCGCTCGACCCCGGGGCGGCGCTCGACCCCGGCGTGCTCGCCGGGGTGCACGGGGTCGTGCACCTGGCGGGTGCCGGCATCGGGGACAAGCGGTGGACGGACGAGCGCAAGAAGGTGCTGGTCTCCTCGCGGCTGGACGGCACCAGCACGATCGCCGACGCGCTCGCCGCGCTCGCGGATCGTGAGGGCGGCGCCTCGGGCGCGCCCCGGCTCGTGTCCGGCTCGGCCGTGGGCTACTACGGGGACCGCGGCGAGGAGGTGCTCACCGAGTCCAGCGGACCTGGTGAGGGCTTCCTGTCGCAGCTCTGCCAGGACTGGGAGGGTGCCACCGGGCCCGCCGAGCAGGCCGGGGTGCCGGTGGCCCACGTCCGGACCGGCATCGTCCTGGCGCCCGGCGGCGGCGCGCTGGGGCGGTTGCTCCCGCTCGTGCGCCTCGGTCTCGGTGGGCCGCTCGCCGGCGGCGACGCCTGGTGGCCGTGGATCACCCTGCACGACCACGTGCGGGAGCTGCTCTTCCTGCTCGACCACCCGGAGATCACCGGCCCGGTCAACCTCGTCGGGCCCGCCCCGGCGACCCAGCTCCAGGTCACCCGGGCGCTGGCCGCCGAGCTGCACCGTCCGGCCGTCGTGCCCGCGCCGGGATTCGCGCTGCGGATCGTCCTGGGCGAGATGTCCTCGGAGATCCTCTCCTCCACCCGGGCCCTGCCCGAGGTGCTGACCGGAGCGGGCTTCACCTTCGACCACGCCGATCTCCAGGCCGCAGCAGCCTGGGTGGTGCAGCAGGACCAGGCCGCCTGACCTCAGCGCGCCGGCGGCCCCCACTCCTGCAGCAGCCAGCGTCCCCCGTGGCGGCTCAGCACGACCCGGACCTCGTCCTCCCGCGCACCGGCGGTGTGCACGACCTCCCCGTCGCGCCGCACCGTCAGCTGGGCACGGCGGACCGTGAGGTCGACCTCCACGCGCCCGTCCTGGACCGATGCGGTGCGGGCCCGGGAGACGGTGAAGTCGACCTGCGGATACGACACTCCGGCCCGGTCGGCCTCGGACAACTGGGAGAGTTCTGCCCTCGCCGCCGGGGAGCCCGGGGCGACGACCTCCTCGAGCCGTCCGGGGTCGACCTCCTCCCACGCTGCGGCACGCCCGTCGAGGAGCCCCTGGACGACCTCCGAGGCCCGGGCCTCGTCCCAGATCCCGTCCCGTCGGTCCGGTCCCGCCGACGGGGTGGCCGTGGCGGGTTTCCCTCCCGCGGGTGGCACGGCCCGCACCGGCGGGGCCGGGGCAGTGACCGCCGGCACGTCCGCCGCAGCAGGACCGACGGACGGGGGCCCATCCCCGTGCGACACCGACGCCGTCGGGCGGAGGACGACCACGACGCCCAGCACCCCCACCAGCAGCACCAGGACAGCAGCGAGGACGAGGCCCGGGCGGCGCCGCCGCGCACCGGCGGGGGCGCCGCTCTCCCGGTGCGCCCCACGACGGCGCGACGCCGCCACCCTGGGCGATGTCGGGTCCGGCACCCGCGCGGGCCCGGGCCGGGGCCGCCCGACGCCCCGTCCCATGAGTCTCCTCCACCTCCCGCCCCGCGGCGGCTGCGCCTGCGCGGCGTCGGTCAGCGCCACCTGCCGCAGCCGCTCGGTGACCCCGACGGCGGCGTCCACGTCCGGCGCCACCTCCACCGGCTCCGGGTCGGCCACCGCGAGCAGCAGCGCCGGCAGCTCCTCGGCCCCGGGACGGTCCTCCGGCTGCGGAGCCATGCACCGCCGCACCAGGTCCACCAGGTCAGGGGCCAGCAGTGGCGCGACCTCGGCCAGCGGCGGACGGTCGAAACCCGGGCCGGGCACGTCGCCGACCAGCGCGAGCCAGGCCAGCGCACCCACCTGGTAGACGTCGGACTCAGAGGTTGCAGCGAAACCCTCGACGACCTCGGGCGCCACCATGCCGTCGGGCCCGCGGGTCCCCCAGCCGCGCAGGCCGTCCTCCCCGGTCACACGGGCAGTGCCGAGGTCGCCGAGCAGGGGCATACCGTCGCTGCGGAAGACCACGTTGCCCGGCGACACGTCACCGTGCACGACGCCGAGCCGGTGCAGCTCGGCCAGCGCCGAGGAGACCGGGTGCAGGACGGTCACCAGCTCCCCCGGCGACAGCAGCCTCCGGCTCTGCAAGACCTGGGCCAGCGAGCCCCCGGCCGCGAGCTGGGTGACCAGGGCCACGGTGGGGTCCTCCGGGGACCCGAGCGGCAGCACGTCGTAGAGCCGCAGGACGTGCTCGTGCCGCAGCCCCGCCATGAGGCCCGCCTCGGCGAGCACGGCTGGCACGTCGGCCGCCCCACCCTTCGGGCGCACCAACTTGAGCGCGACCGGCAGACCGTCCGCGCGCCGACGGCCCCGCCACACCTCGGCACTCGCCCCTCGACCGAGCCGGCCGAGCACGTCGTATCCGGGGACGGTCGGCAGGTTCATGAGCCCAGCCTGCCGTGAGCGGCGCGAGCGCCGCAGGAGTTGTCCACAGCCCCAGGCTGCGGACGCGCACGGACTACAGTGGGCCTATGCGCGTCGAGCACCTCGGTCTGGCCCCCGACCTCGTGGACTACGAGCAGGCGTGGGAGCACCAACGCGAGGTGCACGCCGAGGTCGTCGCGGGCAGCCTCCCGGACACCGTGCTCCTGCTGGAGCACGCGGCGGTCTACACCGCCGGGAAACGCACCGAGGCCCATGAGCGGCCGCTCGACGGCACGCCGGTCGTCGACGTCGACCGCGGGGGCAAGATCACCTGGCACGGCCCGGGGCAGCTCGTGGGCTACCCGATCGTGCGGCTCCCCTCCCCCGTCGACGTGGTCGCGCACGTGCGCCGGCTGGAGGACGTGATGATCGGGGTATGCCGTGAGCTGGGCGTCGAGACCACCCGGGTCGAGGGGAGGTCAGGGGTCTGGCTCCCGGCCGACGGCACGCGCCCGGAGCGCAAGATCGGCGCCATCGGGATCCGGGTCAGCCAGGACGTCACCATGCACGGCTTCGCGCTCAACTGCGACTGCGACCTGGGCTGGGCCGACGCCATCATCCCCTGCGGGATCGCCGACGCCGGGGTGACCTCGTTGACCGCGGAGCTCGGTCGTCACGTCCCCGTCGCCGAGGTGCTGCCGCTGGTCGAGGACCACATCGCCCGCGTGCTCGACCCCGTGACCCCGGGGCAGCCGACCGTGCCGACCCGCTGACCACGGCCCCGGCGTACTCTCGCCACGACCGCATACCCGTGATCCGGACGGGATTCCGGACACGCTGCAACACACGCCTCCCTCCGGACACAAGCAGGGTTGACTGAGCCTGCAGGGGTTCGGCCGTGAGGCTGCCCACCGACGCCAGGAGGACAGCCGTTGAGCGTGCCGCACGTCGCCCTCACCGACGAGGGCCCCGCGGTGACCACCCGTGGGCTGCGCAAGACCTACCGGACCGTGCGGGGACGCCGGGTGGCGGTGCACGGGCTGGACATGGACGTGCCCGCGGGCGGGGTGCACGGCTTCCTCGGGCCGAACGGCTCGGGCAAGACCACGACCATCCGGATGCTGCTGGGGCTGGTGCGGCCCGACCGCGGCGACGTGCAGATCTTCGACACACCGGTGCCGCGGCAGCTGCCACAGGTGGTGGACCGGGTGGGGGCCATCGTCGAGTCGCCGAAGTTCTTCCCCACGTTCACCGGGGCGCGCAACCTGGCGCTGCTCGCCCAGGCCATCGGCACCCCGCAGAGCCGGGTCGGTGAGGTCCTCGAGGAGGTCGGGCTGGGCTCCCGAGGGCGCGACACCTTCACATCCTACTCGCTGGGCATGAAGCAGCGGCTGGCCATCGCGGCCACCCTGCTCAAGTCGCCGGACCTGCTCATCTTCGACGAGCCCACCAACGGGCTGGACCCGGCGGGCATCCACGAGATCCGCCGGACCATGCGCCGCCTCGCCGACGAGGGCCGCACCGTGCTCGTGAGCAGCCACATCCTGTCCGAGGTCGAGCAGATCGCCGACACGGTCACCATCATCGGGCGTGGCCGGGTGCTGGCGCAGGGCTCGGTGGCCGGACTGATCGGCGGGGGCGGGGAGAGTGTCGAGGTCGGGGTGAGCCACCCCGGCGCCGCCGCCCGCCTCCTGCGTGACGCCGGCTTCACCGTGGACTGGCGGGCGCTCCCGCAAGGCGAGGACGCCGCCGAGGCGCTGGCCCGGGCCGACGGCTCGCAGGAGTCCGGTCTGCTCACCGTCACCGGCGCCCAGCCGGCCGAGATCACCCGGCTGCTGGCCGGCCAGGGGCTGTGGGTCGAGCGGCTCGTGCCGAGCCGTCGCGGGTTGGAGCAGATCTTCCTCGAGCTGACCGGGGACGATGCGCTCGCCAGCACCATGGACGAGCGGGGAGGAGCGGCGTGATGCGGCTCACCGTCGTCGAGGTGCGGCGCCTGCTGTGGCGTCGTATCCCCGCGCTGGCGGTCCTGGCCGCGGTGATCATCTCCGTGATCGCCCTCATCGGCGTGCACGGCCAGGCGCGGCAGATCGCGCAGGCCCGGGCGGGCGCCGACGTGGCGCTGGAGCAGGCCATCGCGGACTGGGAGGAGAACGGTGAGCAATACCTGCAGGAGTGCCTGCAGGGGCAGGAGGACGAGCGTCGTGCCGCCGGGGACGCGAGCGTGGACTGGGGCTGCGACCAGATGGAGGCGCCTTCGGCGGAGCAGTGGTACGGCGAGCTCCCGCCCGTCGGGGAGCAGTACACCGAGCTGCTCGCCGTCGCCGTCTACCCGCTGCTGCTGCTCGCTCTGGCCGTCGGGTCGACCGGCGTGGCCGCCGAGTTCGGTCACGGCACCATGGGGTCCTTCCTCACCTTCGTCCCCCGCCGGGCCCCGGTCTTCGGCGCCAAGGTCCTCGCCGGTGCCCTGCTGTCGGTGCCGGTCGTCGCGGTCTGCCTGGTCGCACTGGTCCTGGGCGTCCCGGCGGTCTACCGCCTCACCGGCAACGACCCGAGCATCCTGGCCGACGGCATCCTGCCCTCGTTCTGGATGTCGGTGCGCATCCTGGGGCTCGGCCTCGCAGCCGGGGCCCTCGGCGCGGCCGCCGCCTTCGTCCTGCGGCACAGCGCCCTGGTCATCGGGCTCCTGGTGGGCTACCTCATGGTGGTCGAGGGGTTGCTGAGCAGCCTGCTGCCCGGCATCAGCCGCTTCTCCGTCGGGCGCAACGTCGAGGCGGTCGTGCGCGACGGGGTCGAGTGGATCACCTACACCAACTGCCGGGAGGTCGAGGGATGCCGCGAGGTGACGCAGCAGCTCAGCCTGGGGCAGGGCGTCCTCACCCTCTCGGTCGTCCTCGTGGTCGTCCTGGGGCTGGGTCTGCTGCGCTTCCTGCGCTCCGACATCGACTGACGACCTGAACCGGCCTCCCCGGGGCGGCGTCCGCGACGGGTGGGACCGGGCATACCCTGGAGTGGTGCAGCGTTGGACCGAGACCAGGCCACACGCATCGACAACGAGGGAGCACCTGTGACCGTCGCACCGGAGGGCCGTCGCCTGCTGCGCGTGGAGGCGCGCAACGCGGAGACCCCGATCGAGCGCAAGCCGGAGTGGATCCGCACCACCGCCAAGATGGGGCCGGAGTACCAGGAGCTGCACTCCATGGTGAAGAAGGGTGGGCTGCACACGGTCTGCCAGGAGGCGGGCTGTCCCAACATCTTCGAGTGCTGGGAGGACCGCGAGGCCACCTTCCTCATCGGGGGCGACATCTGCACTCGGCGGTGCGACTTCTGCGACATCTCGACCGGCCGCCCGCTGCCGCTCGACCTGGACGAGCCGCGCAAGGTCGCCGAGTCGATCCGGACGATGGAGCTGCGCTACGCCACCATCACCGGCGTCGCCCGGGACGACCAGAAGGACGGCGCGGCCTGGTTGTATGCCGAGGTCATCCGGAAGGTGCACGAGCTCAACCCGACCACCGGCGTGGAGATCCTCCCCCCGGACTTCGGTGCCGTGCCCGAGCTGGTGCAGCAGGTCTTCGACGCCCGGCCGGAGGTCTTCGCGCACAACCTGGAGACGGTCCCGCGCATCTTTAGGAAGATCCGCCCGGCCTTCACCTACGACAAGTCGCTGCGGGTGTTGTCGATGGCGCGCGACAACGAGCTGGTGACCAAGTCCAACCTCATCCTCGGCATGGGCGAGACCGAGGAGGAGATCGACCAGGCGATGCAGGACCTGCACGACGCGGGCTGCGACATCCTCACGATCACGCAGTATCTCCGCCCCTCCAAGCTGCACCACCCCATCGACCGCTGGGTCAAGCCGCAGGAGTTCGTGCACTGGTCCGAGCGCGCCGAGGAGATCGGCTTCAAAGGCGTCATGGCCGGGCCGCTGGTGCGCAGCTCCTACCGCGCCGGCAAGCTCTACGCGCAGGCCATGCGCCGCTGGGGCAGGGAGGTGCCCGAGCACCTGTCGCACCTGCGGCAGCAGGCCGAGGCCGACGTCCCGGCCCGGCAGGAGGCGGCCTCGCTCGTCGTCGCGGCGGAGCAGAAGCTGGCCACCGCCCGCGTATCCTGATCCCCATGTCGAGCGCCACCACCGAGCCCGAGCCGAAGAAGCGCCGCTTCGGCCGCAACCGCAAGCCGAAGGACCCGAACAAGCCCGGTCGCATCGCGCAGGTGCGCCAGGTCTTCTCGATGACCCGCAAAGCCGACCCGTCGGCCGTGTGGTGGATGGTGCTCGCCGCGCTCGCGGTGCTCGTCGTGGCCCTGCTCGTCGGGCTGTGGCTCGACCAGGTGGTCTACCTCATGATCATCGGTGTGCCGCTGGCGCTGCTCGCGGCTGTCGTCATCCTCGGCCGTCGCGCTGAGCGCGCCGCCTTCACCCAGATCGAGGGTCAGCCCGGCGCGTCCGCGGCGGTGCTGCAGCAGCTGCGCCGCGGGTGGTACTACGACCAGGAGCCGGTGGCCGCCGAGGCGGGCGGCCAGGTGCGCGGTATGCGCGACCTCAACAACGCGGCGATGGTCTTCCGCGCGGTCGGCCGCCCCGGCGTCGTCCTCATCTCCGAGGGGCCGCGGGGCTCCGCGCAGCGGCTGGTCAAGGCCGAGGAGCGCAAGGTGGCCCGGGTGGTCGGGGGCGAGGTGCCAGTGCACACCATCACGGTGGGCAACGGCGAGGGGCAGACCCCGCTGCGCTCGGTGGTCAAGACCATCAAGCGCTTCGACAAGGCGCTCACCAACGACGAGGCGCTCGTCGTGCAGCAGCGCATGAAGGCGCTGGGCAACCGCAACAAGCCGGCGATCCCGGCGGGCATGGACCCGACGCGGCCGCCGCGTGCGAGCCGCCGCGCGCTTCGCGGGCGCTGACGCACGAGCGCACGGTCCCACCGGCACGTAGTGCCGCCCGCACCGGGCGCGAGCAGGAAGCGGCCAGAAGGGAGCGGGCGCTGACGCACGAGCGCACGGTCCCACCGGCACGTCGTGCCGCCCGCACCGGGCGCGAGCAGGAAGCGGCCAGAAAGGAACGGGCGCTGACGCACGAGCGCACGGTCCCACCGGCCGGGCGCGAGCAGGAAGCGGCCAAAAAGGAACGGGCGCTGACGCACGAGCGCAGGCACAGGCATACCGGGGTGTAACACGGGCGTAACACCCGAGTGACCCCGCGGAAACCGCCTGCACGTAGGTTGTTCCTACCGGACCCGAACCCCGAGCCATCGCCTGGTCCGCGACAGGAGGAACTGGAATGTTCAGCAATGCCGATGAGGTGCTCGCCTACATCAAGGACGAGGACGTCAAGTTCATCGACGTCAGGTTCTGCGACCTGCCCGGTGTGATGCAGCACTTCAACGTCCCGGCGGGGAGCTTCGACCAGGACGCGTTCGACACCGGCCAGATGTTCGACGGGTCCTCGATCCGCGGCTTCAAGTCGATCCACGAGTCGGACATGAAGCTCATCCCGGACCCGCAGACGGCATACGTGGACCCGTTCCGCGCCGAGAAGACGCTCATCATGAACTTCTCGATCGTCGACCCGTTCACCGACGAGCCCTACGAGCGCGACCCGCGGCAGATCGCGCGCAAGGCGGAGGAGCACCTGGCCTCGACCGGCATCGCGGACACCGCCTTCTTCGGCGCCGAGGCGGAGTTCTACGTCTTCGACGACGTGCGCTTCGCGACCGGGCCGAGCGGAGGTTACTACCACATCGACTCGATCGAGGCGGCGTGGAACACCGGTCGCTCGGAGGACGGCGGCAACCGCGGTTACAAGCCCCGCTTCAAGGGGGGCTACTTCCCGGTGCCGCCGGTGGACCACTTCGCCGACATCCGCGACCGGATGGTGCTGGACCTGGCGACCGTGGGGCTCGACGTCGAGCGCGCGCACCACGAGGTCGGCACTGCCGGGCAGCAGGAGATCAACTACAAGTTCAACACCCTGCTCCACTCCGGCGACGACATGATGAAGTTCAAGTACGTCATCAAGAACAGCGCCTGGGCCGCCGGCAAGACCGCGACCTTCATGCCCAAGCCGCTCTTCGGTGACAACGGCTCGGGGATGCACACCCACCAGAGCCTGTGGAAGGACGGCGAGCCGCTGTTCTACGACGAGAACGGCTACGGCGGCCTGTCCGACATCGCCCGGTGGTACATCGGTGGTCTGCTGCAGCACGGCCCGGCACTGCTGGCCTTCACCAACCCGTCGCTGAACTCCTACCACCGCCTGGTGCCCGGCTTCGAGGCGCCGATCAACCTGGTCTACTCGGCCCGGAACCGTTCGGCCTGCGTCCGCATCCCGATCACCGGGTCCTCGGCCAAGGCCAAGCGCGTGGAGTACCGCGTGCCGGACCCGTCGGCGAACCCCTACCTGGCCTTCTCCGCCCAGCTGATGGCCGGCCTGGACGGGATCAAGAACCGCATCGAGCCGCCGGAGCCGGTCGACAAGGACCTCTACGAGCTGCCGCCGGAGGACCTGGCCGACATCGCGCAGCTGCCGACGTCGCTGCCGGAGGTGCTCGACGCGCTCGAGGACGACCACGCCTTCCTCACCGAGGGCGAGGTCTTCACCGAGGACCTGCTCGGCGCCTGGGTCGACTACAAGCGGGCCAACGAGATCACGCCGATGCGCCTGCGTCCGCACCCGCACGAGTTCGAGCTCTACTTCGACATCTGATTCGAGGGTTTTCACCCCCTGTCAGCAGTGGTCGAGAACGGCCCCTGACCTGGGAAAACGTCTTTCGGCGTCTTCCAGGGTCAGGGGCCGTTTCGTTGTTCTGCGGCCCCAGAGGCAGACCGCATGGCGCGGTCCGTGCCGCACCTAGGAGGTATGGCGCACGCAAGGCCGCAGCGAAGTCCCGGCTCGCTGCGGACCGCGGCTCGCCTCGACCGCTGTAGAAGGCGAAGTCCGACGAACTGGCGGCCGAGCGCCGCGCGACCGTCGTGTTACCGAAGGCTGGCCAGACTGGTGCTGCTGCCCTGCGTACGCCCGGCCGGCTTCGGTTGCCTCCTCACCAGGACACGTCCGCCACGTTGGCCGGCGCGTACCCGTTCCTCGCTGAGGGCGGACTCGGCAGTGACGGAGTGTTCGTCGGGCAGGACCTCTACTCCGGCAGCTCCTTCGTCTACCACCCGTGGGTGCTCTACGCACGCGGACTGATCACCGCTCCCAACCTCGTGCTCGCGGGGATCGTCCGGGCCGGCAAGTCGGCTTTGGCGAAGAGTCTCTATACCCGCTCGATCCCCTTCGGCCGCCGTGTCTACGTTCCTGGCGACCCCAAGG
This sequence comes from Serinicoccus sp. CNJ-927, assembly GCF_001942435.1. Classification (NCBI taxonomy): domain Bacteria; kingdom Bacillati; phylum Actinomycetota; class Actinomycetes; order Micrococcales; family Ornithinimicrobiaceae; genus Serinicoccus; species Serinicoccus sp. CNJ-927. The sequence goes on from NZ_MKKF01000048.1 coordinate 118,404, forward strand.
GCGAACACACCGCCGTCGCCGAAGCAGTGGGCGGCAGAGCCATCGCGCTCGGGCACGGGATGCCGACCCGACTCAACCCACTCGACGAGGGACACCGACCTGCCGGGCTCGATGACATCCAGTGGGCAGCGCAGGTCACCTCCCGCCGCCGCGACCTCCTCGGCGCCCTGGCCGAGACGGTCCTCGACCGCCGGCTCACGCCGCTCGAGCACACGGCCATCGACGTCGCGCTCGCCGACCCCGACGGCGGTCAACGGTGGGTCGTGTACGACGAGGCTTGGCGGCTGATGTCCCATCCGGCGCTACTGCGGCGCATGGACGCGCACTGGCGACTGGCGCGACACTACGGGATCGCGAACATGCTGATCTTCCACAAGCTCTCCGACCTCGACAACGTCGGCGACCAAGGTCCGGCCATGCGGGCCCTCGCCTCGTCGTTGTTGGCGAACGCCGAGACTCGGGTGGTCTACCGGCAAGAGTCCGATCAACTCGGCAGTACAGCTGTGCCACGGGCCGGATGAACGCGGCAGGTGAGGAGTTTCGACGAACCAACTCGCCTGAGCGCGGAAGTCCTCCGGCGAAGGGTCCAGTCCCGGTGACGACGTCCGGACGGGTCGTGCGGAACGACGAGTGGTTAGCGCGGCTCCCGAACTGAATGTGTCCCGCAATGGGTTGGTGGTCCGGTCGCGCAGAAACGGGATGGCTCTTAGTACGTCGCGGCAAGGGGGGCTTCGACGGCGGGGGGTTGCGGCGTCGCGGCAAGCGGGACGAGTTCGAGTGCGGCGAGCATCCTGGCTGTCTCGACGAAGTCGCTGACTGTTTGAGCGCCGAGGTCGTTGCGCCAAGCGATGGCGAGCGGGGAGTGGGGGAGCCCGGTGACCGGGATGAACGCCAGGCCGGGGCGGTCGTAGTAACGCTGGGTCGATGCCTGACTGAAGGCGATTCCGCGGCCGGAGAGAATGGCCTCGAAGCACTCCTCGACGCCGCCGACCTCGGCTCCGAGCACCGGGGCGCTGCCATCACGGCTGGACGTGGCGAGCCAGAAGTCGCGCCAGTACTCCGGCGCTTTTCGGGCAACGAAGGCCTCGTCGAGCACCTCCTCGACCGACACCTGGTCCCTGGCTGCTAGCGGCGAGCTGCTGGAGGTCACCAGCACCCGCGGTTCGACGAAGAGGGTCTCGATGCTCAGCCAGTCCTGCATCAGCAGCGGCGGGCGGACGAAGGCGATATCGACGCTGCCGTTCGCCAGGCCGACGTAGGGGTCGGCGAAGTCGTGCGACCGCATCTCGACCTGGACACGCGGGTACCGGGTCTGGAAGGCCTTGAGGATCTGGGGGGTGAGCTCGGCGGCCGCGTTACCCTGGAAGCCGACCACGAGCGTGCCCCGAACGCCCCGCAATGCGCCACGCGTGGCGTCGACGAGCCGGTCGGCCCCAACCAGGAGCTTGTGGGCCTCCTCAAGCAAAACCGTGCCCACCTCGGTGAGTTCGACGTGTCGGCTGGTCCGGTCGAACGGCTTGGCCCCGAGCGAGTGCTCGAGCTTGCGGATCTGCACGCTCAGAGCCGGCTGCGAGATATGCAGACGGACCGCCGCGCGACCGAAGTGCAGCTCCTCGGCGACCGCGACGAAGTACCGCAGCACGCGTAGCTCCGGCACCTCGGACATGTCTGGACCCTAGCCACGGGGGACCGCCAGCACCAATAGATGTCGCTTATCGATCGATGAGGAGGCGGTATTGGACCCCGGCGACGTGACGGCGGTCTCATGGGAAAGGCGCTGCCGACCCCAGTCCGGGATCGGCAGCCACACCCTTTGGTCCCTCAGAAAGGAACCGCTCATGAGCGCGCAGACCAGCGCACCGACGGCCGAAGCCTGGGCCGAGGCGTTCGCCGAAGCCAGCAACAACGACACCGAGATCCAGGCCCACGGCAAGTATTTCACCTGCTCCTACCTCCTGGACGCCACGGACCGCACCTACGTGATCCAAGTCGAGTCCGGCCGGGTGACCCACGTGACTGCGAACCCCGGGCCCTTGGACGTGGCCTACCAGTTCGCCATCCGCGCCAGCGCCGACACCTGGCGCGAGTTCGGACAGCCGGTGCCGGCACCGATGTTCCACGGCATCTGGGCCGCCAGCTTCCAGCGCGACATGAAGCTCGAGGGCGACATCCTCGTGCTCATGCAGAACCTGCGCTGCATCACCCGCCAGGTCGAGCTCCTGCGCGTCGTCGGCTCCCCCGTCTGAGAAAGGAACACACCCATGAGCAACCCCAAGATCTCACCTGTCACCGGCCACTACGTGACTATCGACGTCGACGGCCTGGAGTACAAGGTCTTCTACCTCGAGAACGGCACCGGCCAGCCGCTGGTCTGCCAGCACACCGCCGGCTGTCACAACCACCAGTGGCGCGGCCTGCTCGAGGACGAGGAGATCACTGCGAACTACCGCGTCATCGCCTACGACCTGCCCCGCCACGGCAAGTCCGACCCGCCCGAGAACACCGAATGGTGGAAGGAGGAGTACCAGCTCTCCGCCGACCACTTCGCGAACTTCATCATCGCGCTGTGCGACGCCCTCGAGCTCGAGGACCCGATCTTCATGGGCTCCTCCTTCGGCGGCAACATCGCCCTGCAGCTCGCACTGCGCAGGCCGGACCGATTCGCCGGCGTCCTGTCCGTCGAAGGAGCCGACTACTCGCCGGGCTTCTACCTCGACTGGTGGCAGCACCCGCACGCGAACGCCGCCCAGGTGTGCGCCAGCGGCACCTGGGACCTGATGGCACCGCAGTCGCCCGAGGGCGACCGGTGGAAGACCTGGTTTTACTACTCCCAGGGCTCGGAGTCCTTCAAGGGCGACCTGCACTTCTACTCAGTCGACCACGACCTGCGCGGCAAGCTCGGCGACATCGACGGCGAGCAGTGCCCGGTCATCATGATGACTGGCGAGTACGACTACCTCACCACCCCCGAGGACAGCGAGCGCACCGCCAACGCCATCACCAACGGCTCTTTCATCAACATGCCCGAGATCGGGCACTTCCCGATGAGCGAGAACCACCCGGTGTTCCGCACCTACCTCATCCAGGCCCTCGAGGACCTGCAGAAGAAGAAGGCCATCGTCACCAGCTGACGCAGCCTTCCGGTGGGGTGGGACGGCGAGCAGCCGTCCCACCCCACCGGCGCGCCGACACCCCCGCCGACCCATGAGAGGCAACGACGATGAAGCCACCCACGCAGCCCGTGCCCATCTGGGTAGCCGGCCACCAGGTCACCGGCGAGCACACCACCCCGATCACCCCACCCGACGGTGGTGACCCAGTCGCCGAGGTCGCGGTGGCGGACCCTTCCCACGTCGAGGAAGCCGTCCAGACCGCCCACGACGTCGGACGCGAACTCGCTTCGCTCCCAGCCCACCGCCGAGCCGACGCGCTCGACCACGTCTCGCGCCGACTGACCCAAAGCCGGGAGGAGTTGGCACGACTCATCATGGCCGAAGGCGGCAAACCCATCCGCTGGTCGCGGATCGAAGTCGACCGCGCCGCGGCGACATTCCGCCTGGCATCGGAGGAGGCACGCAGGTGGTCCGGAGAGCTGCAACGGCTCGACACCGACACCGCCGGCGAGGGCCGCATCGCCCTCAACCGCCGCGTCTCGCGCGGCCCCGTCCTGGGCATCACCCCGTTCAACTTCCCCCTCAACCTCGTCGCCCACAAGGTGGCACCAGCCCTCGCCGTCGGGGCGCCGATCGTCCTCAAGCCCGCACCCGCAACCCCGCTGTCGGCCCTCTTCCTCGGCGACCTGCTCGCCGAGACCGACCTGCCGGACGGGTCTTGGTCGGTCCTCACCGTCCCCAACGACCGCATGGACGCGCTCGTGGCCGACCCGCGACTGCCAGTCGTCTCGTTTACCGGCTCGGGCCCGGTCGGCTGGCACATCCGCGACTCCGTGCCCCGCAAGCACGTCACGCTTGAGCTCGGCGGGAACGCCTCCGCCGTCGTCTGCGCGGACTGGAACAGCGACGCCGACCTCCAGCAGGCCGCCACCCGCATCGCCGCGTTCGGCATGGGACAGGCTGGCCAATCGTGCATCTCGGTTCAGCGCGTCATCGCCGACACCAGCATCTACCCACGTCTGCTCGACCTCCTCACCCACGAGGTCGGCAACCAGGTCCTCGGGGACCCCGACCACGAGGGCACGACACTCGGCCCGATGATCAACACCCGCGCCGCGGCGCGGGCAGAGTCCTGGGTGGCCGAGGCCGTCGAGGCTGGTGCGCGCGTCCTCGTCGGCGGCAGGCGGGACGGCGCCCGCCTGCCACCCACCCTGATCGCCGACGCCCCGCTGGACGCCCGCGTCAACCGCGACGAGGTCTTTGCCCCGGTGGTCTCCATGCGCGAGGTCGACGGCACCGAGGCTGCATTCGCCGCCGTCAACGACTCCGACTTCGGACTCCAGGTCGGTGTCTTCACCCACGACATCACCACCGCCTTCAAAGCCCACCGCGACCTCGACGTCGGCGGCATCATCATCGGCGACGTTCCCAGCTACCGCGCTGACCAGATGCCCTACGGCGGAACCAAGGGTTCAGGCATCGGCCGAGAGGGCGTCCGCTTCGCCATGGACGACCTCACCTATGACCGTAGCCTCGTCTTCACAGGCGCGGCCCTATAGGCCTACAGCGACGCGCGTCTAGACATCCCCAACCCCTGGAGCCTGTCCCGCAAGCCGATCCGGCACCGGGTCGCTCCGCGAGCCCATCCCGCCCATGTCAACGGCAAGCACGGTCCCGTCACGTCGACACCCCACTGAATGCCGCCTCCCGGCAGCGAGCGCCGATCCTTCACGCTGCACGGCGCGACTTCGCCTCGGCGACCAGTTCGAGAGCGGTCTGAAGAGCGGCGATTCGGTTGAACATGGGCGTTTGTCGCGAGGGCGAGAGCTTGCTGCCGCGGACCACGGCCTCACACTGTCGAAGGAGCGAGGCCAGTTCGACCTCCGCCCGCTCGAGATCAGCAATATCCACGCCAATCATCGGCCGTGAGCTGCGACCGTCGCCACGGCACCGAGCTCGTCCCCACGCTAGTGGCCTACCTTGACCACGGGGGCAAGTACGCCGACACGTCAACGACGCTCACCATCCACCGCAGCACACTGCGCTACCGAATCAGCCGCATCACCGAGATCTCGGGCCACGACCTCAACGACGTCGAGGCACAACTCAACCTGCACCTGGCGACACGCGCGCGGCGACTGGGCCGTGCCTCCGTCGGCGAGCCCCTGCGAAACGCCGTCCGGTGAGGTAGTCCCAAGCCGTAGTTGCGAGAGTCTGCGCGGCGATGGCACTGGACGATCAGGAGTCGTCGACCGGGCCGATCGCCGGGTGGTGCCAGAGTTCCCAGCTGGTGTGCAGCACGCAGACGAGGGTTAGCCCGGCGAGCGCCGCCAAAGCAGGCGCCACCACCGCGACCGGGATCAGCGAAGCAGCCACCACTGCGGCCACCAGGCGACCGGTGGCGAGCTGGTGGTGGTCGCGCCATGGGTAGGCGACGTCGCGACGTAGAACATCGCGACGCCACCGGCCAGGGCGACGGCCGGCAACAAGGGGAGTGGCTCCACCGGTGCCGCGACTGCTTCGTGCACCCCGAGAGCGAAGAACACCACCCCGGCCACGAGCGGCAGATGCAGGTAGCTGTAGGAGTCGCGCGCGAGCCTTGACCGCTCCCGATCAGTGGTGCCGCGCAGCCGTCGTTCGGCACCGCCGCGCAGATAACCGAAGTAGGACCACCACAGACCGGCCGCGATCAGCACGGCGAGGAGGACGGCCGTCACAACACTCGGGAGCGGGACCGCGACTGGCTGCTGTTCACCGACGAGCAGCCCTCGGTGCTCATCGAGCCGGAACCAGGTCGCGTCGACCACGGCTACTACGGGAAGTTCTGGAGCGCGCGCAGCCACGTCATGCACGTGCTGGCCGACTCCACCAGCGAGCGGATGCGCGAGCGGGCCATGCGGTTCGTGGAGGAAGCGCCCTGCCCGGATTGCCAGGGCAGTGGACTACGGCCCGAGGCCCTCGCGGTGACCTTTCTCGGGCGTTCGATCGCCGAGGTCAACGACCTGCCCTTCACCGCGCTGGTGGCTCTGCTGCGTCCGGTCGCTGAGCGGCCCGGGGATGCCGACGAGGTCGCGGCGCGGATCTGCACTGACCTGGTCGCGCGCGTCGAGGTGCTCCTCGATCTGGGCCTGAGTTATCTCAGCCTGGGACGGAGCTCGACGACGCTGTCGCCCGGAGAGGCGCAGCGCCTGCGGATCGCCACCCAGCTGCGTTCGGGTCTGTTCGGAGTCGTCTACGTCCTGGACGAGCCCTTCGCCGGCCTGCACCCGGCCGACGCGGAGCCGCTGCTGGATGTCCTGGACCGCCTCAAGGCGTCCGGCAACACACTATTCGTCGTGGAGCACGACCTCGACGTCGTACGACGAGCAGATTGGGTCGTCGATATCGGCCCGGGTGCGGGCGAGGTCGGAGGTCGAGTGCTTCACAGCGGCCCTGTCGCGGGCCTGGAGGACGTGACTGAGTCGGTCACCAGCGCCTACCTGTTCGGTCGCGCTGAGCGGCTCGTGCACGATGCGCGGGCCCCACAGGGCTGGCTGCCACTGATCGGCGTACATCGCCACAACCTGCGCGACCTGTCTGTCGATATCCCGCTGTGCGTGCTGACCGCCGTCACGGGGGTGTCCGGGTCCGGCAAGTCGACCCTGGTCACCCAGGTCCTGGCCGAGGACCCGACTGCTCGTGAGTCGTTCGACCGACTGGTATTGGTCGATCAGCGCCCTATCGGCCGGACGCCGCGGTCCAACCTCGCGACGTACACAGGGATGTTCGATGCCGTGCGGAAGTTGTACGCCGCCACGGACGCGGCCCGGGCCCGCGGCTACGGCGCCGGCCGCTTCTCCTTCAACGTCGCCGGGGGCCGCTGCGAAACCTGTCAGGGTGAGGGATTCGTCTCCGTCGAGCTACTGTTTCTGCCTGGCACCTACGCTCCCTGCCCGACGTGCCACGGCGATCGCTACAACCCCGAGACGCTCCAGATCACCTACCGCGGCAAGAGCATCGCGGAGGTCCTCGACCTGTCCGTCGACGACGCCGCCACGTTCCTGGCCGACGTACCGGCTGCCGCACGCAGCCTCCAGACGCTTCGCGAGGTGGGTCTGGGCTACCTGCGACTTGGACAGCCGGCGACCGAGCTCAGCGGCGGGGAGGCACAGCGCATCAAGCTCGCCACCGAGCTCCAGCGCGCTCACCGCGGCCATGCCCTCTACCTGCTCGACGAGCCGACCTCCGGACTCCACCCCGCAGACATCGCCCTGCTGCTGCGCCAGCTGCACCGGCTCGTCGACGCCGGCAACACGGTGGTCCTCGTCGAGCACGACCTCGACGCGATCGCCACCGCGGACTGGGTCATCGATCTCGGTCCGGGCGGAGGAGATGCCGGCGGTCGGGTTGTCGCGACCGGCACGCCGGCCGACATCGCGAGGGCCGAGGGCAGCGCGACCGCGCCCTACCTCTCGCGGCGGCTCGAGCGGACATGAGCTGGGTGCGGGCGGCCGGTGTGCCGTCAGGCTGCCGCGCGGGCGCGGAGACATCACGCCAAGAAGAATCCGTACATGTCATGAAAGATGAAGGCATGACTGTGTATCTCGCGTGGACCTCGGAGGACCTGCCTGACCTGGAGGGGCCGTGGCACGAGGCTCGGCGTGTGGCGCCCGGGCTGGTCGCCGTGGACAGCACCGAATCGCTGTCAGCGGTCTATCACGCCATCAAGTGGTCCCTGGAGGGTGAGGCTTCACTGATCGTGGTCCCCGTGCACCAGACGCCCAAGTCGCGGGGCATGGCTGCTGGCACCACTAGGTGGTTGCGTGAGCGGACTGCAAGGCAACCGCCCGGTGCGAACATCCGGGGCCTCACGTCATCCGATTGAGCTGTCTGGGCTCCCAGGCCACGAGGGCTGCCAGGTTGGTTCTCCCACCTCAGGGAACGAGGATTCACGTAGGTGGGTGATGGACACGGGAAGATTGACACCGGGGAGCGGCGCCCGCAACCGGGAAGGCCCCGCGCGGACTCCCCTGCCCCGGGGACGCCGCCCGATCAGCGAACCTCAGTTGGCGTAACCCGACCTCGAGTTCGCGCCGAGCGTGCTGCGTGTCGCAAGACCGGTCCAGACGACGCGACCGCCGGGGAACGGAGCGACAACGGGCACGTAGTTCACGCAAGGCAACGTCGTCGCAGCGGCGCGACCGCACATCGACGCCACGGCGAGCACACAGGCAGCCGCCGGCAGGACGCCGAGAGGCGCCAACCCGGCACCACACGGCGCACCGCCGGCCCCGGCCAGCCACCCGGCCAGCGTCGATCCCTGCTCGGTCGACGGCGTCGCCCCTCACCCACCCCAGGTCCCGACGCAGACCCGGACGTGCCCGCCCCAGCGGCTCCAGGACCTCGTGCCACTCACGTCGGGCTCGACGACGGTCCACGGGTGGGCGTCGATGTCGGCGCCGCCGAGCCAGCACGCGGCCTGGGCGAGCGGCGAGGCCCAGACCGCGTTCCCCGTGGGACGGGCCATGTCGACCACGCCGACGCGTGCCCCCGACCGCCTTCACCAGCGCCCTCGGGTCTGTCATATCGCCCTCCACGAGGCGCAGGCGACCATCGTGGCTCCTGGTCCGACGCCGTCAGCGCGCGAGGCACCGGCGTCGCACAGGGCGACGAAGGCACCGAGCTGCAGCAGCGCGTCGGCGCTCGAGGGCAGGTGGGCGGTGAGAGCCTCGGAGCGGATGAGCACCGCCCTCCACCGCGCGCGGGAGATCGCCACGTTGAGCCGGTTGCGGCTGAGGAGGAAGCCCATTCCGCGCGGCACGTCGGCCGCCGAGGACGCGGTCATGGACAGGATCGCGACCACCGCCTCCTGGCCCTGGAACCTGTCGACCGTGCCGACCCGTACCCCGTCGAGCCCGGCCTCCTCGAGCGCGCCGCGGATGAGCACCACCTGGGCGTTGTAGGGCGCCACGACCAGCACGTCAGCGGGACCGAGCGGCCGGGGCGTGGCGGGGTCTGCCGGGTCCTCCCAGGTCGCGCCGAGGTAGGCCCGCACCTGGCGGACGACCTCGGCGGCCTCCTCCGGCGACTCGGTGCGGTTGCCTGCGTGAGCCACCCGCACGACCTCCAGCCCGGGCTCGACCCCGTCGAGCGACCGGGCAGCGGCCGGCGCCGCCGACCCGAGCTGACCGGCATACGCCAGCTCCGACACGGTCGCGGTGACCGCCGGGTGCATGCGGTAGGTCTGCTCGAGGAAGTACCCGTGCGCCGGGTCCAGCGTGGGCTCGCCGTGCATCAGCCATCCCAGCGCCGACTCGTTGACCGGCTCCGCGTGCGTGCCCTGGCTGACCTGCGGCAGCTGCTGCGGGTCGCCGAGCAGCAGCAGACGGGCTGCCGCAGCGCCCACCGCGATGGTCGGCGCGAGGGCGAACTGCCCGGCCTCGTCCATTACGAGCAGGTCCAGCCCACCCGGCTGGACCAGGTCGGGGTGGGAGAACGTCCAGGCCGTCCCGCCGAGCACGCACCCGGTCCCGCGGTGGTCCTCCAGGAAGGCCGCCCGGCCACCGACGTTGTCCGTCACGTCGACCCAGGGACGGTCGGGCGTCTCGTTCTTCGACTTGCCGACCAGCTCGGGGTCCAGGCCGGCGTCCACGACGCCGCCGAGGACGTTCTCCACCACCGCGTGCGACTGCGCCACGACCCCGACCCGCCAGCCGTGCTCCTCGACGAGCCGTCGGATCACCAGCGAGCCGGTGTAGGTCTTGCCGGTGCCGGGCGGACCCTGGATGGCGAGGTAGCTGCGGTCCAGCGCGAGCAGCGCCGACACGACGTCCTCGACCACGTCACCCGAGTGCGGCAGCGCCTCCCGCCCGAGCAGCCGCGGCGGCCGACGGGCCAGCAGATCGAGGGCTGGTGCGGCCGGGAGGTCGGACGCTCGTGCCGACTCCTGCGCCACCCGGGCGATGGCCTCGGCGAGCTGCCTCGCGTCCGGTGGTGCCGCGGGCACCAGCGCCACCGGCAGGTCGGCGAACGTCTCGGCCTCCTTGCGCCGCTCGGACACGACCAGCACACGCGCGTCGTGCGGGTCGGGCGCGACCGCAGACGGATCAGCCGCGGCGAACGGCGCACCCTCCGGGCCGCGGGACCCGGTCGGTGCGGGCGTGGGGTAGACCAGCTGACCCCGGTCACGGACCGTGCTGCCCCGGCCCCAATCGCCGGTCAGCCGGACGGTGCGCTGCAGCGAGCGGGCCCGGCCTCCCGGGTGCTCCCAGTCCGCCACCACCTCGGCGGACTCGACCGCGAAGACGTCGCGGGAACGGGCCCACGACCCCAACGGATGACCCAACCGGTCGTAGTGCCCCCACCAGAACTGCTTGGCCTCCCGGGCGTGGTAGCCGAGCGCCGTGGCCAGCATGGCGTAGGCCTGCTCGGCCGTGGAGCGGCGCGACCGGGTGTCGGGCCCGGAGCGCGCGGTCAGCGCCGCCATGAGGGCGTCCTGCTCCTGCGCCGCCTCCCGGGGCTCGTCGTCGAGGGCGCGCGGCACGACGAGGTGACGGACACCGGCCTCCTGCGCCCGCTCCAGCAGCCAGTCGCGCAGCCCCAGGGTCGACCGGCAGTCGTAGGCGTTGTAGTCGGCGAGCGCGTGCAGCCGCTCCATGGCCCGCTCCGGGTCCTCGTGCGCCCAGAGCCGGAACTCGTGGTAGGCCAGGATGGACGCGTCGCCGCTGACCACGCCGTCCTCGGACCGCAGCTCGGCACCCATGTAGAGCGGCTCCAGCGCCTTGATGCTGTAGGACGGCGCCGAGGTCATCACCGAGCCGCGGACGACGGCATACAGGTCGACGAAGACCTCCGCGCGCAGCAGGACGTCGAGCTCCTCCTCACGCACCTGGTAGCGCATGGCCATCGCCTTGAGCGCGGACGTCTCGTACGGCGCGTAGTGGTAGACGTGCAGGTCCGGCCACCGGAGACGGCGTGCACCCAGGTCGTCCACGAACGCCACGAAGGCCGCACGCTCCTCGGCGAAGGAGTGCGCCCACACCGCCGTGTAGGTGCCTGCCGTTTCGGTCGTCCCCCAGAGGTACTGCAGCCCGGTCCGGGAGCGGTCCCCCTCGTGGTGGTGCGGGTCGCCCTCGAAGTCGAAGAAGAGGTCGCCCTCGCTGGGTGCCGGCAGCAGGGCCAGGGTCGTCGCGGCCGTCTCGAGCAGGGCGTATGCCGCCTCCCCGGGTGGGGTGCCCGCCTGCAGCGCCGCCTGGGCCCGCAGCCGCTCGAAGGTCTCCGCAGGCATGTCCGGCGGCCGCTCGGTCGCCCGGGCGAGGTCGGCGACGGTGCGCAGCCCGGTGGCGCGCAGCTGCTCCCGCTGCACGCCGTGCACCCCGGCGACGAGGAGGAGGTCCTGGTGCTCCTCGACCGCCCGCCGGCACTCCTCGCAGCGCCCGCACGCGGCATACTTCCCCTGCTCCCAGCTCGTGGGTTCGCCCGCGGCGACGTGCCCGCGCACCAGGCGGCGGAAGCGGGCGCGCACCTCCCGGAAGACCCCGGCGACGTCGGCGGTCGCGACGTCGAGCCGCTCCCCCGAACCCAGCAGCAGGCTGACCGTGGCCGAGGTCGGCACACCCAGCCCGCGCAGCTGCTCGGCGTAGGCACCCAGCTGGACCAGCGCCCGGGCCGATGCCGAGCGGGCCAGCTTGGCGTCGCACACCCGCCAGCCGTCCTCGGCCCGCTCGACGACGTCGGCGAAGCCGAGCATCTCCCCGTCGAAGACGCAGGCCTGGGACAGCGTCCGGGCCGGGCCCTGCAGCGCCCGGGCGGTGGCCTGTGCCGACTCCCGCAGCCCGGCGAGCGTCGGGGGCCATGGCGGTCGCGCCAGCTCGAGCACCTCGCCCTGCTCCCGGTAGGCCGCGAGCAGGTCGTCCTCGTGCCGCTGCCCGAGCGCGGCCAGGTGTTCCCCCATGGGATCGGGTGCGGTGGCGGGCGGCTCGGCCCACCCGAGCAGCGCGTCGAGACCGCGGAGGAAGGAGAACTCGCAGTCCAGCGCTGCCCCGAGGTCGGACGGGCTCCACACCAGCCGATGACCGTCGAGCGCGAACATGGCCCTACCCTCCCCGATGGCACCGACGGACCCGCGGCCGGGTCGGGCCTGCCGCGGCCGCGGGCCGGGCGCAGGAGGCGGCGCCCCGGCCACGCTCCACGCCCCTGGGATCATGGCCGCATGAACCGCCTGGAGCGCTGGGAGTCCCGCACCCAGATCCCCCTCATGATCGCCGCCCTCATCTTCCTGGTCGCCTTCGCGGTGCCGATCGTCGACCCCGGCCTGCCGACGGGGCTGCGAGGCACCCTCATGGCGGTCCAGGACGTCGTCTGGGTGATCTTCCTGGTGGACTACGTCTACCGCCTCGTCGTGGCACCGAAGAAGTGGGAGTTCGTCCGCAGGCACCCGATCGACCTCGCGGCCGTCGCACTCCCCGCCCTGCGCCCGCTGCGTCTCGTCGCCGCGCTGTCCTTCGTGCACCAGGTGGCCGGGGAGAAGCTGCGGGGCCACGTCGCGATGTATGTCGGTGTCGCGACGATCCTCGTCGTCACCATCTCCTCCCTCGCCGTCCTCAACGTCGAGCGCGGCGAGCCGGGGGCCAGCATCGAGACCTGGCAGGACGCCCTGTGGTGGTCCTTCGTCACGGTGACGACCGTCGGCTACGGCGACTACTCGCCGGTCACGGTCGAGGGTCGGCTCTTCGCCGTCGGGCTCATGCTCTGCGGCATCGCCCTGCTCGGCATCGTCACCGCCAGCCTGGCCTCCTGGTTGATCGAGCGGATCGCCGAGCCCGACCCGGCCAGGCAGCCGGCCACCGCCGCCGACGTCACGGCGCTCACCGAGCAGGTGCGCGAGCTGCGGGCCGAGGTCCTGGCCCTGCGCGGGGAGGAGGGACGCTGACCGCGCCGCCTCAGCTCAGAGCCGCCCGCAGCTCCTCGGCATACCGCGCGGCCTCACCGTCGGCATACCTCACCCGAGGCCAGAAGAAGCCCCGGAGACCATCCCCCTTCGTCCGCGGCACCACGTGCGCGTGCAGGTGCGGCACCGACTGACTGACGGTGTTGTTCATCGCGACGAAGGTGCCCTGCGCCCCGAGCTCGTCACGCACGACCGCGGCGACCTCGCGCACCGTGGCGAAGAACGGCTCGACCAGGGCGTCCGGCAGCTCGGTCAGGGTGTCGACGTGCTCGCGCGGGACGAGGAGCACGTGGCCCTTGAAGACCGGACGGACGTCGAGGAAACCCACCACGTGCTCACGGTCCAGGACCACGTGCGCGGGCTCCTCACCGGCGACGATGCGGCAGAACAGGCAGGACATGGACCGAACGCTAGCCGCCGGCACCGACATCGCCGAGCACGTCACGTAGGCCCTGCGCCACCCCGGCGGCGATCCGGTCCACCTCGTCGTCGGTGACCACCAGCGGCGGGCCGAGCAGCAGCAGGTCACCACGCCGTCCGTCGGCACAGCCGGTGCCCGGGTAGACGAGCACCCCCTGCTCTCGGCAGGCCTCCAGCACACGTTCGGTGACGCGCTCGCTGCGCTCGAAGGGCTCCCGGGTCGCCGGGTCGGCGACCAGCTCCACCGCCTGCAGCAGGCCGCGGCCCCGCACGTCCCCGACCACGCGCACGTCGGCGAGCTCCCGGCGCAGCGCCGCGTGCAGCCGCTCCCCCTGCCGGGCGGAGGCCTCGACCAGGCCCTCACGCTGCAGGACCCGCAGCACCGCCAGCCCGGTGGCGGCGCCGACGACGTGGTGGGAGTAGGTGAAGCCGTGGACGAAGCCGCCCTCGCGCAACGTGTCGTGCACCGCACCGCTGGCGACCGCCAGGCCCAGGGGCCAGTAGCCGGAGGCGGTGCCCTTGCCCGCGACGAGCAGGTCCGGGCGCAACCCGAAGTGGTCGCCGCCGAACCAGGCGCCGGTGCGACCGAAACCGGTCATCACCTCGTCGGCGACGACGAGGACGCCGTGGCGCGCGCACACCTCGGCGATCGCCGGCCAGTAGTCGTCCGGCGGCACGCAGGCGCCGAGCCCGGCCCCGGAGATCGGCTCGGCGACGAAGGCGGCCACGCGCGCCGGCCCGAGCCCCTGGATCTCCGCCTCCAGCGCCTCGGCGTGCCGCCGCGCGCAGCCGTCGGGATGGGCCTCGGGGAAGGGGCAGCGGTACTCGTAGGGAGTGCTGGTGTGCGCGACCCCGGTCAACCAGGGCAGGTAGGGCTGCCGCAGCCCCTGCCGCCCCGAGACGCTGAGTGCCCCGCGGGTGTTGCCGTGGTAGGAGCCGTGCCGTCCGATGACGACGTCCCGGTCCTCGCCCCGCGCGAGGTGGTAGGCCCGCGCCATCTTCAGCGCGGACTCCACCGCCTCGCTGCCTCCCGAGACCGGATAGATGCGGGGGTCCTCGAGCGGGAGCAGCGGGCCCAGGGCGTCGGCATACTCCTCCAGGACCTCGCTGGAGAAGGCCGAGCCGTGGACGTAGGCGACCCGGGAGGCCTGGGCGGCGGCCGCCTCGACCACCTCGGTGACGCCGTGACCGATGCCCACGACGACGGCGCCGCCCGCGGCGTCGAGGTAGCGCCGGCCCTCGACGTCGACCAGCTCGGCACCGCGGCCGTGGTCGACGCGGACCCGCTCGGCGCCACCGCGGGAGAAGACGTGCGCCGAGGCCACGACGGGGCTCAGCCCTGTCGGTCGGCGACGGCGGTCGCGACCGCCTCGCCGAAGATCCGCAGCCCGATCCGCGCCTCCTCCGGCGTGACCACGAGCGGGGGCGACATCCGCACGACGCTCTCGCCCGCCTCGAGGACGAGCAGCCCCCGCTCGAAGGCCGCCTGCTGGACCGCGCCCGACAGGGCTCCGTCGGCGAACTCGACGCCGATCATCAGCCCCACGCCGCGCACGTCGACGACGGCGCCCGGGTGCTGCGCCTGGATCTCGCGCAACCCGGTCAGGAGCTGGTCGCCGACCTCGCGCGCGTGGCCCAGGAGACTCTCGGACTCGATGACCCGAAGCGTCGCCAGCCCGGCGGCGCACGGCACCGGGCTGCCGCCGTAGGTCGACCCGTGGGTGCCGACACCCCAGCTCTCCATGAGCGAGGCGCGGGCGATGAAGGCGCCGAGCGGGAGACCGGAGGCGATGCCCTTGGCGGACAGCAGCATGTCCGGCTCCACGCCCGTCTGCTCGATCGCCCACATCGTGCCGGTCCGGCCCATCCCGCACTGGACCTCGTCGGCGATCAGCAGGATGCCGTGCTCGTCGCACAGCTCGCGCAACCGCCGCATCCAGCCCTCACCGGGCACGATGTAGCCGCCCTCGCCCTGGATCGGCTCGACGAAGATCGCGGCGACCTCGCTCGGGGCCACGTCGTGGCGGAAGATCGTCTCCAGCGCCTCGAAGGTCGCGGTGTCCTGCTCGTCCTGCCCGGCGGCGACCTTGGCGGGGTCGGCGTACGGGACGTGGATCACGCCGGGCAGCAGCGGCCCGAACCCCTGGTGGTACTTCGGCTTGGAGCTGGTGAGCGAGACCGCGCCCATGGTGCGGCCGTGGAAGGCGCCGTAGAAGCTGACGACGTAGGGCCGCTTCGTGGCGTAGCGGGCCAGCTTGAGGGCGCCCTCGACCGCCTCCGCGCCGGAGTTGGTCAGGAAGACCCGGACCGGCTCGCTCATGGGAGCGGTGCGCGCGAGGGCGGTGCACATCTGCGAGTAGACGGGCAGGAAGAAGTCGCTGGCCGAGTAGTGCAGCAGGTCGGCGGCCTGGTCCTGGACGGCGCGGACCACCTCCGGGTGGGCGTGCCCGGTCGAGTTCACCGCGATGCCCGCATTGAAGTCGAGGAAGAGGTTGCCGTCGACGTCCTCGATCCGGCAGCCGCGCCCGCGGTGCGGGGCGAAGGGGTAGGCGCGCGGGAGCGAGGGGCTGGTCACGGCCTGGTCGCCCGCGACGATCTCGCGGGTGCGCGGCCCCGGCAGCTCGGTGCGCAGATCGGGGACGGGACGGGTGGGGTCGGCCCAGTCGGTGGTGGGCTCGCTCGGCGCCAGGGCGGTGTCGGTCATCGGGTCTCCTTGACGAAGGTTCTGGTATGCCCCCTCCCGCCCGGACGGAAGGGGTGTCCGGTCGGGAGGGGTGTGGTCGGGGTGTGGACGGAAGGGGTGTCCGGTCGGGAGTGCTCGGGCGCGTCAGCCGCTGACGATCGTCTGCGACTGCTCGCGCATGAAGAGCTGGACGTAGTGCAGGCCGCCACCGGCCTTGCCCGAGCTGCCCGAACCCTTCCAGCCTCCGAACGGCTGCACTCCCGGCCAGGCGCCTGTGGTGGCGCCGGCCGGCCGGTTGACGTAGACGACGCCGGCCTCGATCTGGGCGAGGAAGCGGTCGATCTCGTCCTGCTCGCCGGCGAAGAGGCCGGCGGTGAGCCCGAAGACCGTGTCGTTGGCCCGCTCCAGCGCCTCGTCCAGGGAGTCGACCGGGGCGACGACCGCCAGCGGCACGAAGAGCTCGGTGCTGAAGAGCTCGTCGTCGGCCGGGAGGCCGGAGATGAGGGTGGGCTGGACGAAGTAGCCCGGGTGGCCCTCGGCCCCCTGCAGCACCTCGCCCCCGGCGACGACCGTGCCTCCGGCCTCGCGGGCGTGCTCCACCGCGGCGCGGAATCGCTCGACCGCCTCGGCGTCGATGACCGGGCCGCAGAACGTCGCTCGCTCCAGCGGGTCCCCGACGACGACCTCGCTCACCGCCTTGCCCAGGGTCTGGACCAGCTCGTCGTGGACCGAGGCGTCGACATACACCCGGGAGCAGGCAGAGCACTTCTGGCCCGAGGCCCCGGCGATGGACCGGGTGATCCCCTTGGCCGCCGCGTCGAGGTCGGCCGACGCGGTGACGATGGTCGGGTTCTTGCCGCCCATCTCGGTGATGACCGGGCGCGGGTAGTCGCCGCGGAAGGCGTCCATGACCGCCCGGCCTCCCGCGTAGGACCCGGTGAAGGTCAGGCCGTCGATGCCGGGGTGGGCGACGACCGCCTTCCCGACGTCGTCGCCGCCGGGCAGGATCTGCATGAGTCCCTCGGGCAGGCCGGCCTCGAGCATCGTCTCGTAGAGCTTCCACGCGACGTGGGTGCCCTGGACCGAGGGCTTGAGCACGACCGAGTTGCCCGCCACCAGGGCGGCGGCGGCCGGTCCGGCGGCGAGCGCCATGGGGAAGTTGAACGGGCTGATCACGCCCCAGACCCCGTGCGGGCGTAGCACCGAGCGGGTGGTCTCGGTGTCCGAGAGCTGCTCCATGGCGGCCTCGAATCCGCCGTTCTTCTCCACCTGCTCGCAGTAGTAGCGGAAGAAGACCGCGGCCTCCTCGACGTCGCCCAGGGCCTCGAGCCGGTTCTTGCCGACCTCGATGGTCATGAGGGCCGCGAGCTCGTTGGCCCGCTCGCTGATGAGGTCCGCGACGTCGCGCAGCACCGGCAGCCGCTCCTGCCAGGGCGTCGCTGCCCAGTCCCGGCCGGCGGCGCGGGCGGCCTCGACGGCCGCGTCGACCGCGCCCGGGGAGGCGGCGCGCACCCGGGCCACGAGGACGGAGGGGTCGGCCGGGCTGAACACCTCGACCGGGTCGCCGGGGGCGGGGTCGCCGGGCGCCGAGATGTCGGCGCCCAGCCAGCTCTTCGCGACCCCCACCCCGGCCTCGTAGGCGGTGTGCAGGTCCTCGTTGTCGGCAGTCAGGGTGGCGTAGGTCACCTTGTAGGGCTCGGACACGGCGTCGTCTCCTCACATCTCGCGGATCGTCAAGTTCATCCGCCATACTGCCAGATCCTCAGGACGATTGACGGAAGAATCTCGCCAACACCGGAAATCCTCCTGTATGCACGCTGCTGGATCGCAGCGGGTCTGCTGCTCGGGTAGGCGTGGCCCAGGAGATGTGGCTGGGCATGGTGGACGCCGCCCCGGACACGATGGAGCCCTACGAGGCGGCGGTAGCCGACCTCGAGGAGGCACCTGCGTGCGAGCTCAGCGCCTGACCTCGGCTCACGGACGCTGGTCCGGGGTCGCGTCGACCTGGGTGGCGTCGAGCTGGTCCAGCACGAAGGCGATCTCGAAGGCGGTCTCCCGCCACGCGTCGTAACGGCCCGTCTTGCCGCCGTGACCGGCGACCATCTCGGTCTTGAGCAGTATCGGCCGGTCCTGCGGGTCGCTCGTCACCGTCTCCCGCAGCCGGGCCACCCACTTGGCCGGCTCGACGTAGTAGACCCGGGTGTCGTTGAGCCCGGTCGTCGCCAGGATCGCCGGGTAGTCGACAGGACGGATGTTCTCGTAGGGCGTGTAGGACCGCATGAGCGCGTAGATCTGCGCCGACTCGACCGGGTTGCCCCACTCCTCCCACTCGCTGACCGTGAGCGGCAACGAGGGGTCGAGGATCGTGGTGAGGGCGTCCACGAAGGCCACCCCGGCGTGCACCACCCGGAACCGCTCGGGCGCCAGGTTGAGGACCGCCCCCATGAGCAGTCCTCCGGCGGAGCGCCCCTCGGCGGCCAGCCGGTCCGGCGCGACCCAGCCGGTCGCCACGAGGTGCTCCGCGCAGGCCACGAAGTCGGTGAAGGTGTTGGTCTTGCGCTCCATGCGCCCGTCCTCGTACCACCCCCGGCCCAGCTCGCCGCCCCCGCGGACGTGGGCGACGGCATACACCACCCCGCGGTCGAGGTAGGACAGCCGGGAGACGGAGAAGTGCGGGTCGACCGAGATCTCGTAGGAGCCGTAGCCGTAGAGCAGCCCCGGGTGCGTGCCGTCGGGCGACAGGTCCGCCCGGGCGACGAGCGAGATCGGCACCCGCGTGCCGTCCTGCGCCGTGGCCCAGAGCCGCAGCTGCTGGTAGTCCTGCGGGTCGTAGCCGCCGAGCACCGGCTGACGCTTGACGAGCGTGAGCGTCCCGCTGCCGAGGTCGAGGTCGTAGACGCTGCGCGGGGTCACCATCGACTCGACGAGGACCTGCAGGGTGTCGGTGTCGTAGGTCGGGTTGCTGCCCGACTCGATGGTGTAGACCGCCTCGTCGACCGGCACCTGGTAGCCCTCCCCCACCGGGCGACCCTCGCAGGACAGCGGCAGGACCTGCAGCTGGGTGAGGCCGTCGCGGCGCAGCGAGAGCACGAGGTGACCGGCGAAGGCCTCCACCCCCGCGAGCCGGACGCCGTCCTCGCCGGGCAGGACCGTGGACCAGTCGTCCGCCGAGGTGCTGCCCGCCGGCGCCACGGCCAGCGCGAAGTCCCGGTGGTCACGGTTGTGCACGATCCACAGCCGGTCACCGGCCGGCTCGACGTCGTACTCCACGCCCTCCTCGCGGGCAGCCACCACCCGGACCGCCCCGGTGGGGTCCTCGGCGTCCACGAGCCGCACCTCCGAGGTGTTCTTGCTGCCGAGCCAGATGAGGACGTGCCGGTCGTCACGTGAGGTGCCGACGCCCATCCAGAACCGCTCGTCGTCCTCCTGGTGCACGAGCACGTCGTCCTGCGCCGGCGTGCCGACCTGGTGCCGCCAGACCTGGAAGGGGCGCCAGGCGTCGTCGACGCGGGTGTAGAACAGGTGCTCGCCGTCGACGCTCCACGCCGTGCCGTAGCCGATCCCGGTCACGGCGTCGTCGACCACCTCTCCGGTCTCGAGGTCCTTGACCCGCAGGTCGAAGCGCTCGTCACCGGTCGTGTCGACGGCGTAGGCCAGCCGCTCCCCGTGCGGGGTGACGTCGAAGGCCCCCAGGCTGAAGAACTCCTCCCCCTGCGCCTCGGCGTTGCCGTCGAGCAGCACCTGCTCCCCTTCCGGTGCGGCGCCGGGGTCCAGCTCGGGCCGCTCCGGGGACTCGCCCACCGCGACCCGGCCGTGCACGGCGTACTGCTCCCCCTCGATCGTGCGGCTGTAGTACCACCAGTCGCGGTGGCGCACCGGGACCGAGAGGTCGGTCTGCTGGACCCGGTCCTTGATCTCGGTGAAGATACGCTCGCGCAGGCCGTCCAGGTGGCTCGTGCGTGCCTCGGTGTAGGCGTTCTCCGCCTCGAGGTGCGCGACGACCTCGGGGTCGGTCTTGTCGCGGAGCCACTCGTAGGGGTCCGTGACGTCCTCGCCGTGGTGGGAGCGGACGACGTCGACGCGGGCGGCTCGGGGCGGGGCGGGCTGATCGGTCACCCGCCCCACGCTAACCCTCCGCGGGTCCCGGGTCGCGCCAGGTGCGGCGCCGACCGGCTAGGTTGGGCGGACCATGATCGAGCGCCCCGTCCGTCACCGCCGGGCCTGCTGGGTGGTGCGGGGGGCGGGCCGGGGCTCCTCGGCGTTGCTGCGCCCGTCCCGGTATGCCCAGATCCGGCTGCGCGAGGCCGAGGGACTGATGCTGGGGCCGGGAGCGGTGCAGGAGGTCTACGGGGCCGTGCCACGGGCATACCCGCTGGCGGAGCTGCTGGACAGCACCGGCGAGTGGGTCGGCCTGCTCAGCGACGACGTCGGGCGGACGTGGGTCGCGATGAGCGACTACCACGGCTTCGGGCACCTCTTCTGGGCGGTGCGCCCCGGCGAGCAGGGTCAGGACGTCTACCTCGGGACCACCCTGGACGCCGTCGTCGACCGGCTGCGCGCCGACGGGCACCGGCTCGCGGTGGACTGGCCGGTCGCGCTCACCACGCTCGCCTCCAACCACGTCCTGCTGCGCAACCAGTGGTCCCGCCGCACCCTCGTCGAGGGGGTCCGCTGCCTGCGTCCGGACGAGCTGCTGGTGATGAGCGAGCGCGGGGTCGGCACGGTGCCCCGGGCGATGAGCACCGACCCGCAGGGCCGGTCCTACGACGAGCTGCTCGACGCCGGGATCGCCCGCTCCGCCGCGCTGCTGGCCCAGGTCGCGGACGCCGTGCCGGACGTGCGGGTCTTCGCCTCCGGCGGCAAGGACAGCCGGGTCGTGCTCGCCCTCATGGACCACGCGGGGGTGCTCTCCCGCAGCAGCTTCGTGGCCGCCGACCCCAGCCGGTGGGCCGACGCCGCGGGGCGCCAGGGGCTGTGGCGCGACCTGGTCGTCTCGGACGAGCTGCGGCAGGCGGCAGGTCGGCCGTGGTACGTCGAGCCCGACTACGAGGACCGGATGCTGTCCTTCGCCGAGAGCATCGACCACCACCAGAGCTTCTACGCCGGGAGCCAGTGGGCCGCCTCGGCGGAGCGGCAGCTGCGCTGGCCGACGGTCCCCTACGTCGCGGTCCGGGGCGGGGCAGGGGAGCTCATGCGGACGGCATACCGGACCATCCGCACCGGCGAGCCCTTCGCCGCGATGGGGCAGAGCGTCGCCAGCCTGGAGCCGGACCTACGCCGGCTGCATGGCCTCGTGGTCCACGGCGGTGTCCCGCTGCCGGACCCGATCCGTGCGGCGGGTCAGGAGGCGGTGGCGGAGGCCTTCGCGCTGGTCCCGGACGCGCCGATCGGGCAGCAGGTGGACGCGCACTACCGGCTGCACCGCAACCGCGCCCACTTCGGCCACGTGCTGCACTCCACGCACCGGCGCAGCCTGGCCCTGCACCCGCTCGCGACGCCGGAGTTCCTCCGCGCGGCGCACCTGCTGCCCTTCGCCGAGCGGGACCTGGGGCTGGCCGCCTTCGACGTCGTCGAGCGGCTGCGGCCCGACCTCAACCGGCACCGGCTCGCCTCCGGCACCTGGCCCGAGCACGTGTGGCAGCGGCGCGGCGGCGCCCCCGCGCCGCTCCCCCGCGCGCCGCGAGGACCCTTCGGCCGCGACCGGGTCCCTAGCTACTTCGAGGCCGAGGACCACAACCACTTCCGTCGCGGCTGGACGAGCGGTCCGCTGCGCTTCGACATCCGCACCGCGGCGCAGACCCGCGCCGTGGCCGACCTGTGGCGGCTGCACGACCTGGCTCCGCAGGACGCACCGGCCGACGTGATCGGCCCGCTCGCCGACCTCGTGAGCCGATCGGCGATCACCCCGGCCACGACGGTGGTGCGGCTCGCGTCGATCCTGCGGGCGGTCGACGAGCCGGTCGCCGACCCGCCCGCGAGCCTGGAGGTGCGGGTGCGCCACGGCGGGGGCCTGCCGTGGCGCAGGCGGGAGCGGGTCGAGGTCGCGCCGGTGCGCACCGGACCGCCGGGGTCGGTCCGGGACCTGCGGGGGTATGCCGTCAACGCCCCGTCCGCGGGTCTCGAGACCTTCGAGGTCGACCCCCGCACCGAGCCGGGCGTCTACTGCCACCTCGAGCTGGTCGACGGCGAGCTCCTTGCCCGGCGGGTCGGTGCGGAGCGGGCGGGCTGGCGGCTGGAGCACACCTTCACCCTGGTGCGCGGTACCGACGAGGTCGCCGAGGCCACGACCGAGGAGGTGAGCGCGGCGTTCGGGGCGCCGGCCGCTTCGGGCCGGCACCGCGCGCTGCTGGCGGCGCGATGCCTGGACCGTCCGGAGATCGTCCTGCGCGCAACCTCGCCCTGGCTGGTCGTGCCCGAGCCCGACCTGCCGGCCTAGTTGCCGACGCTGGCGGGGCCGAGCAGTGCCTTGAGCTCGCCGAAGAGCTCCGGGGTCGCGGTGACCCGCAGGCTCTCGTCCAGCTTGAGCAGCACGGTCCGCCCCGGCTGGTTCAGCTTGACGTGGACGTCGGTGGCGCCGGGGTGGTCGGCGAGAACCGTCTTGAGCTTGTGGGCCAGTCCATCGGTCACGCGGGTCAGCGGCAGGTTGAGCACGACCGGCCCACGCGGTCCGGCCTTGATGTCCGGCAGGGTCATCTCGTTGGCCATGAGCTCGGTGGCGTCGTCCTTCTTCAGCCGGCCCTTGACCACGACGACGGTGTCCTCGGCGAGCATCGTGGAGATCGTCATGTAGGTCTTGGGCCAGAAGACGACGTCGAGCGAGCCGGCCATGTCCTCGACCGAGGCGCGGGCATACGGGTCGCCGTTCTTGGTCCGCTTCAACTGCAGGTTGGTGATCAGGCCCGCGACAGTGACGAAGTCGCCGTCCTTGGCCCCGTCCTCCCCGACGAGCTGCAGGATCGAGGCGCTCGCGTGCTGGGACAGGATGTGCTCGATGCCGTTGAGCGGGTGGTCGGAGACGTAGAGCCCGAGCATCTCCCGCTCGAAGGCCAGCCGCGCGGTCTTGTCCCACTCGATCCCCGGGATCGGCGGGAGCGTGACGATCTGGACGGCCGCGTCCGCGCCGTCGTCGTCGCCGAAGGAGAGGCCGGAGAAGAGGCTGTCCTGGCCGATCGCCTCCTGCTTCTTCTCGTCCGCGAGCGCCTCGACATACCGCTCGTGCACGGTGACCAGACCCTGGCGGCTGTGCCCGAGGCTGTCGAAGGCGCCGGCCTTGCACAGCGACTCGATGGTGCGCTTGTTGCACACGACGGCCGGGCACTTGCGCAGGAAGTCCTCGAAGGAGGTGAAGGCGCCCTTCTCCTCACGGGTGTCGACGATCGCCTGGACGACGTTGGCGCCGACGTTGCGGATCGCCTGCAGCCCGAAGCGGATGTCGTCGCCGACGGCCGCGAAGGTGCCGATCGACTCGTTGACGTCGGGCGGCAGCACCGGGATGTTCAGCCGGCGGCACTCGGCGAGGTAGAGCGCCGTCTTGTCCTTGTCATCGCCGACGCTGGTGAGCAGCGCCGCCATGTATTCCGCCGGGTAGTTGGCCTTGAGGTAGCCGGTCCAGTAGGAGATGACGCCGTAGGCCGCGGTGTGCGCCTTGTTGAAGGCGTAGTCGGAGAACGGCACGAGGACGCCCCAGAGCGCCGCCACCGAGGCCTCGTTGTAGCCGTTGGCCTTCATCCCGTCCGAGAACGGGATGTACTCGGCGTCGAGCACCTCCTTCTTCTTCTTGCCCATCGCGCGCCGCAGGAGGTCGGCGTTGCCCAGCGTGTAGCCCGCGAGCTTCTGCGCAATCTCCATGACTTGTTCCTGGTAGATGCAGAGGCCGTACGTCGTGCCGAGGATCGGCTCGAGGGCGGCCTCCATCTCCGGCTGCAGCTTGCCCTTGAGCTCGGGGTCGAGCGGGGTGATCTCCTGCTTGCCGTTCTTGCGCAGCGCGAAGTTGGTGTGGGCGTTGACGCCCATCGGGCCGGGACGGTAGAGCGCGAGCGCCGCGGAGATGTCCTCGAAGTTGTCCGGCTGCATGAGCCGCAGCAGCTGGCGCATGCCGTTGCCGTCGAGCTGGAAGACACCGAGGGTGTCGCCGCGGCCGAGCAGGTCGTAGGTACTGCGGTCGCTCATGTCCTTGGACAGCGCGTCCAGGTCGATGTCCTGGCCGCGGTTGTCCTTGATGTTGTGGATCGCGTCGTCCAGGACCGTGAGGTTGCGCAGCCCGAGGAAGTCCATCTTGACCAGCCCGAGCGACTCGCACGTCGGGTAGTCGAACTGGGTGATGATCTGGCCGTCCTGGTCGCGGCGCATGATCGGGATGACGTCAATCAGCGGCTCGCTGGACATGATGACGCCGGCGGCGTGCACGCCCCACTGGCGCTTCAGCCCCTCCAGCCCGGTCGCCGTGTCGAAGACCTCGGCGGCGTGGTCGTCCTCGGCGAGCAGCTCGCGGAACTCGCCCGCCTCGGCATACCTCTTGTCCTGCGGGTCCTGGATCCCGGCCAGCGAGATGTCCTTGCCCATGACGGTCGGCGGCATCGCCTTGGTGAGCCTCTCCCCCATGGCGAAGGGGTAGCCCATCACCCGGGAGGAGTCCTTGAGCGCCTGCTTGGCCTTGATCGTGCCGTAGGTGACGATCATCGCCACCCGCTCGTCGCCGTACTTCTCGGTGACGTAGCGGATGACCTCGGAGCGGCGCCGGTCGTCGAAGTCGACGTCGAAGTCGGGCATGGACTTGCGCTCGGGGTTGAGGAAGCGCTCGAAGATCAGGCCGTGCGGGATGGGGTCGAGGTCGGTGATGCCCATGGCGTAGGCGCACATGGACCCTGCCCCCGAGCCACGCCCCGGGCCCACCTTGATGCCGTTCGTCTTGGCCCAGTTGATGAAGTCCGCGACGACGAGGAAGTAGCCCGGGTAGCCCTTGCCGATGATGACCTCGGACTCGTACTCCGCCTGCTTCCGCGCGTAGTCGGGAACGCCCTCGGGGAAGCGGCGCTGCAGCCCGGTCTCGACCTCCTTGATGAACCAGCTGGTCTCGTCCTCGCCCTCGGGCACCGGGAAGCGCGGCATGTAACGCCCCTCGCCCTCGGTGAAGGAGATGTCGCACCGGTCGGCGACCAGCAGCGTGTTGTCGCAGGCCTCGGGCAGCTCGCGCCATACCTCGCGCATCTCGGCGGCCGTCTTGAGGTAGTAGCCGTCGCCGTTGAACTGGAACCGGTTGGGGTCCTGCATCGTCGACCCCGACTGCACGCACAGCAGCGCCGAGTGCGCCTTGGCGTCCTCCTGGTGGGTGTAGTGCAGGTCGTTGGTCGCCAGCAGCGGCAACGACAGCTCCTTGGCCAGCCGCAGCAGGTCCTGGCGCACCACCCGCTCGATCTGGATGCCGTGGTCCATCAGCTCGAGGAAGTAGTTGTCCGCCCCGAAGATGTCCTTCATGTCCGAGGCGTACTGGACCGCCTGGTCCCACTGGCCCAGCCGCAGCCGGGTCTGGATCTCCCCCGACGGGCAGCCGGTGGTCGCGATCAGCCCCTGACCGTAGGTCTCCAGCAGCTCGCGGTCCATCCGCGGCTTGAAGTAGTAGCCCTCCATCGAGGCCAGCGAGGCCATCCGGAAGAGGTTGTGCATGCCGTTGTTGTTGCGCGCCAGCAGCGTCATGTGGGTGTATGCCCCGCCGCCGGAGACGTCGTCGCGTCCCCCGTCGCCGTACTTCACCCGGGTCTTGTCGGTGCGGTGCGTGCCGGGCGTGACGTAGGCCTCGAGCCCGATGATCGGCTTGACGTCGTACCTCTGCGCGGTCTTCCAGAACTCGTAGGCGCCGAAGATGAAGCCGTGATCGGTCGTCGCGACGGCCGGCATCCCGAGCTCGGCGGCCTTGTCGAACATGTCCGTGATGCGCGCCGCACCGTCGAGCATGGAGTACTCGGTGTGGTTGTGCAGGTGGACGAAGTTCTGCGCGGGGCTGGCTGGGGAGGACATCGCAGATGATCCTAGAGCCCCGGACCGACAGGTATGGAGCGCCCGTCACCCTGCGCGGAGGGCACCTCGTTGACCTGCGACGGAGACCGTCATGCCGCCACCACGACCCCACCACCACCGTTCGCAGGCCGGAGCGCGGCACTCGCGAGGGCACCACGGACCCGTGGCTCGGGAACATTTACCTCATCTTTGCCCAAGAATTCTTGACCCGGGGGTTGCCTCGGATCAGGATGAAAGTTCCGCCCGGCACATTCCTGGTTTCATATGATTTTCCTTCGGGCGGCCATCCCCCAAGGAGCGCAATGTCGCGTAGAACCCTCGCCACCACCTTGTCAGCAGCACTGGTGCTCGCCGGCTCCGTCACGGCCGCCGCGGCGCCCGGTGACGCCGACCCGCCCACCGCCTCCGTCGACGCTGAGCTGGCGGCGGAGGAGACGGCGCTGGTCCGTCTCCAGCTGCCGAACCGTCAGATGCTCGAGCAGCTCGTCGCTGACGGTGCTGACCTCGCCGGCGTGCCCGCCTCCGCTCCCGACGTCCGCGGCGAGCGGGTGCTGGCCGACGTCGTCCTCACCGGCGCAGAGCTGACCGCGCTGCAGGCAGAGGGCGCCACCCTCCTCCAGGTGATCCAGCGCGAGAAGGAGGGCACCGCGAACTTCGAGGCCAGCCGGGCGCAGGCCGAGCGCCGGCACCAGGAGGGGATGACGATGCAGGCGACCGACGAGGGCCGCATGCTCGCGGACGTCCTGGTCGTCGACCACGCCTACTGGTGGGAGTCCGGGGGCCAGACGTTCCTGCAGGTGCAGGTGTCGACCTCCGCCACCGACAACCCGGACGTGCAGATCGAGGTCGAGTGGGAGACCGAGGACGGTGAGAGCGGCACCTTCCAGCTGTTCCGGTACGTCGACGCCGGCCAGTACATGTTCCACTACCACCAACCGGAGCCGCTGCCGTCGGCCCCGGTCAGCCTGACGGTCACCTCGTCGGAGGGCGGCACCGCGACCGCCGAGCCCGCCCCCTGGCCCGGCGCCGAGGTGCCGGAGCTGCCCGAGGGCTATCAGCAGGACTTCATCGACCAGTACATGACGCCGAGCGAGATCGACGAGCGCATCGATCGGCTCGTTGCGCAGTATCCGGACCTGGTCGACGTCGTCGAGCTGCCGAACGAGTCGCTCGGCTACCGCCGCCCGGCCATGGCGTTGGTCGGCGACCCCGCCACCGCCGCGCTGGCCGTGGAGTCGGTCGCCTACGGCACCGACGGGATGAACGGCACCGAGGTCGTCGTCGCCGACCCGGGTGAGCCCAGCCAGGAGCTCACCGGCGTCTACGAGGACGGCACGCTGACCCTCTCCCTGGCCACCGACGCCGAGGGCGCGGTCACCAGCACCGTCGACGAGGTGGCCGCATACATCAACGAGACGTTCGAGGAGACCTTCCGCGCCAACGCGGTGACCGACGGCGCGGCGACGATGACCGTCGTGGAGTCCGTCACCTTGGACGACGGGCTGGACGCCTCGCACCTGAACCCCGAGGGCCGGACGATGCGGATGATGCGCATCGGTGAGCACCGCGACGGGTCTCGCCCGGGCGTCCTGGCCTACAGCCAGGAGCACGCCCGCGAGTGGGTCACCCCGCTGGCGACGATGGAATTCGCCGAGCGGATGCTGGCTAATGCCGCCACCGACGAGGAGACGGCCGAGCTGCTCGAGGAGGTGGAGATCTTCCTGGTGCCCGTGGTCAACCCGGACGGGGCGAACTACTCCTTCTACGACTACAACTTCCAGCGCAAGAACCTCAGCAACCACTGCGAGGGTGCCGCCCGCGACCCGCGGCGTCAGGACCAGTGGGGTGTCGACCTCAACCGCAACTTCACGGTCGGCTCCGTCCACGACGGGTATGTCGGCGGCTCGCTGAACTGCCTCTCGGGCACCTACGCAGGCCCCGAGGAGCTGTCCGAGCCCGAGACGCTGAACACCGCCTGGATCGGGGAGAACTACGAGAACATCACCCACTCGATGAACGTGCACAGCTACGGCGGCTACTTCATGTGGAGCCCGGGCGCCTACAAGGTGCCCGGCCGCGAGCCGTTGCCGTTCCCCCCGGCGGAGGACCTGCAGGAGTTCTTCGACGCCTCCCAGCGGATCATCGAGGCGATCAGCCAGCACCGTGGCACCGTGACCTGGCCGGCCAACAC
Organism: Serinicoccus sp. CNJ-927; assembly: GCF_001942435.1. Lineage (NCBI taxonomy): Bacteria > Bacillati > Actinomycetota > Actinomycetes > Micrococcales > Ornithinimicrobiaceae > Serinicoccus > Serinicoccus sp. CNJ-927. The sequence continues at coordinate 146,753 of NZ_MKKF01000048.1, forward strand.
CGGCCCGGTCATCGACGTCCTGTACAGCGCCGGCGGCAACTCTGCCGACCACATGTACTACGAGCACGACATCGTGGCCTACAACTTCGAGGTCGGCAACGACCTGTGGAACCCGGAGCTGGAGCGCTGGGAGGGCGTCGGCTTCCAGCCACCGTTCGAGGAGGCTCACCCCGAGTCGCAGGAGTATGCAGCCGGGCTGGTCGAGCTCGTCCGTATCGCCGCAGACGACGCACGCGAGGACAGGGAGGACCTCACCCGGCTCTCGGGCGAGACCCGCTACGAGACGGCGGTGGCCATCGGGCAGGAGTCCTACCCGGACAGCACCACCGCGGTGCTGGTCGGCGGCCCGGACGCCAGCATGGTCGACGGCCTGGTCGCTGCACCGCTCGGGGCCGCTCTCGAGGCTCCGGTCCTGCTGACCGACACCGACGGGCTCTCCGTCGCCACGGCGCAGGACCTCACCGACCGCGGTGTCACCGAGGTCGTCGTCATCGGCGGTGACGGTGCCGTCGGCGAGGAGGTCGTCGAGGCGGTCGAGGCCATGGACATCGAGGTCGAGCGGGTCTCAGGTACGGACCGGTACGGCACCGCCGTCGCGGTCGCCGAGCAGCTGGGCGCCGACACCGACGAGGTCATCGTGGCCTCGGGCCGCCAGGACAACCTGGTCGACGCCCTCGCGGTGTCCGGCCCGGCTGCCGCCACCGGCACCCCGGTGCTGCTGGTCCGGCAGGACGGCGTGCCCGGCGTCACCGCGGGCGCCCTCGAGGACTACGACTCCTCGCTGGTCGTCGGTGGGGACGGGGCGGTCAACGAGGAGGTCCTCGACGAGCTGCCCGACCCGCTGCGGGTCTCCGGCTCCGGCCGGTGGGAGACCGCCGTCGCGGTCGCCGACCACTTCGTCGCCGAGGGGATGGACAGCAGCTCGGTGTCCATCGCCTCCGGCATCCAGGCCAACATGGTGGACGCCCTGCCGGGCGGCACCCTGGGTCAGCTGATCCTGCTCAGCGAGACGGACGCGCTGCCCGAAGCGACCACGACCTGGCTCGTGGGCAACGAGGAGACCGAGCACGCCTACGTGCTCGGTGGCGACGGCGCCCTCTCCGCCACGGTCGTCGAGACGCTCGAGAGCATCCTCGGGGGCCGCTGACCGTCGTCCGACGGAGAGACACGTGCAGGGCCGGGGAGTTCCTCCCCGGCCCTGCGCCGTGCCTGCGCTGTGCCTGCGCCGTGCGGGCCGTCGACCTCAACCTCGGACGACGTCCAGCGCTCCCTCCAGGTCCTCGGGGTAGGGCGACTCGAACTCGACCTGCTCCCCGCTGCCCGGGTGCAGGAAGCCGAGCTTCACCGCGTGCAGCCACTGCCGCTCCAGCCCGAGGTCGCGCGCCAGCGTGGGGTCGGCGCCGTAGGTGAGGTCGCCGCAGCAGGGGTGGCGCAGCGCGGAGAAGTGCACCCGGATCTGGTGCGTGCGTCCGGTCTCCAGGTGGATCTGCAGCAGGCTCGCCCGCCGGTGCGCCTCGAGCAGCTCGTAGTGGGTGATGCTGTGCCGGCCGCTCGTCATCACCGCGAAGCGGTAGTCGTGGCCGGGGTGCCGCCCGATGGGGGCGTCGATCGTCCCCTCGTGCGGGTCGGGCAGCCCCTGCACCAGCGCGTGGTAGGTCTTGTCGACCACCCGGTCGCGGAAGGCCTGCTTGAGCACGGTGTAGGCCCGTTCGGACTTGGCCACGACCATGAGGCCGCTCGTGCCCACGTCCAGGCGCTGCACGATGCCCTGCCGCTCCGGTGCGCCGGAGGTGGAGATCCGGTAACCCGCCGCGGCGAGGCCACCGACCACCGTCGGGCCGGTCCAGCCCACGCTGGGATGGGCGGCGACGAAGGCGGGCTTGTCGACGACGACGATGTCGGTGTCGTCGTGCACGATCCGCATGCCCTCGACCGGCTCGGCCACGACCTCCAGGCCAGGCGGCGGCCCGGCCGGGGGCAGCTCCACCTCGAGGAAGGCGCCGGCGGTCAGTCGCTCGGACTTGCCGACCACGCGGCCGTCGACCTGGACCATGCCGTCGGCGGCGAGGGTGGCCGCCTTGGAGCGGGACAGCCCCAGCAGCCGGGGCAGCGCGACGTCGACGCGCTCCCCTTCGAGCCCGTCGGGGACGGTGAAGACGCGGGAGTCGCTCACCGGGCACCCTCGTCCTGGCGCTGTTCCGGGTCGGCGTCGGCGGCGGTCCTCGTACTCTCGCCCTCGCGGGTCCCGTCCGGGTGGAAGCCGCGCAGCGAGAGCAGCACGATGAGGCACGCCGCGGTGGTGACCCCCATGTCCGCGACGTTGAAGACCGGGAAGTTGGGCAGCGCCAGGAAGTCGACCACGTGGCCCAGCCCGACCGAGGGCGGGCGGAAGTAGCGGTCGATGAGGTTGCCGACGGCGCCACCGAGCAGGAGCCCGAGCGTGAGCGCCCAGCCCAGGCTGCGGGTCCGGAAGGCCTGGACGACGATGCCGACCGACACCAGGGTGGCGATGGTGGTCACGACCCCGGTCCAGCTCGTGCCCAGCGAGAAGGCTGCGCCGGAGTTGTAGGTGAGGTGCAGCTGGAGCAGCTCGCCGACGAGCGGCACCGACTCCCCCCGCGTCAGACCCGCCTCGGCCCACGCCTTGGTCGCCTGGTCCAGACCGGCCCACAGCAGCGCGACGAGCAGCACCACGTGGGGTCGTCGGGGTGGACGGGAGGCTAGCGGCGTTCCTGCTTCTGCTTGCATGACATGCATAGCGTCGCACGCGGGAAGGCCTGCAGCCGCATCTTGCCGATGGGCGTCCCGCACGACTCGCAGTCGCCGTAGCTGCCGTCCTCGATACGGTCCAGCGCGTGCGTGTTCTGGTCGATCAGGTCGCGCGCGTTGTTGGTGACCGAGAGCTCGTGCTCCCGCTCCCAGGTGGCCGACCCGGCGTCGGCCTGGTCGTCGCCCGCCCCGTCGCCGTAGGCGCGCCCGCGCTCGAAGAGGTCCTGCTCGGCCTCCTGGACCTCGCCGCGCAACCGGTCGATCTCGCCCTCCAGCTCCTCGCGCAGCTCCGCCACCTCGGCGGCGCTCCACGGGCTCTCGCCCTCGCGCACGCTCAGGGCGCGGTGCTCACCCTTGCCCCGCCCCGGGCGCGTCGCGGTCCCGGAGCCCCCCTTCTTCGCGGTCGTGGCCACGCCTCGCCCTTCGTTCGCAGCTGGCCCGTCCTGGGGACGAGCGATGGTGGCGGCAGAATAGATCAGCGCCCAGACGTTGACAACGCAGGGCGACACCCCCCTCCCCCGGGTATGCCGCAGCGCCCCGGCGAGGATGTCGGCCGGGGCGCTGCGGAGAGTTCTCGGGGTCGTGCTCAGGAGGAGGTGGGCCCGGTGGCGTCCACCCGCTCTATCTGGTCGGTGAGGAAGGTCCGCAGCCGCTGGCGGAGGTCACTCTCCTGCGTCTGCAGGTTGCTGATCGTGGAGGCGAGCGCGGTCTCCTGGCCGTGCAGGTCCTCGAGCACGCTGGCCCGCTTGCCCTCGGCCTCGCTGACCATCTGGTCGCGGCTGGTCTCGCCCTCGCCGACGAGCCGGTCGTGGGTCTCCTGACCGGTGCGCACCAGCTCGTCGTGCTGGCTCTGCCCCTCGCCGACGAGCCGGTCGTGCGTCTCCTGACCGGTGCGGACGAGCTCGTCGTGCTGGGTCTGCCCCTCGCGGACCAGCCGGTCGTGGGTCTCCTGACCGGTGCGCTCCAGCTCGGCCTTGCGCTCGTCGGCCTCGGCGAGCGCGCTGGCCTTGTAGCCGTCGCCCTCCTCGATGAGGCGGGTCTTTGCGCTCTCGCCCTCGGCGACGTGCTGGTCGTGCAGGCGCTGGGCCAGGGAGATGATCGAGCTCGGGTCCTCCCCGTCGCCGGTCCTCTGCTCACCGGAGCCGCCGTCCTGCACAGCCGCCACCGTGTCCATGTCCCTGTCCCGCGAGGCGCGCAACTCGTCGCGCTCGCGCTCGGCGCTCGCCACCTGCTCCTGCGCCGCCGCGAGGCTCTCCTCGGCGGCCGCCCGGGCCTGCCGGCACTCCTCGAGCTGACGACGCAGCGACTCCACGTCCGCGTCGGCCGCGACGGCGTCGGTTCCCTCCGGTGCCCCCGCGTCCTGCTCCGCCTCGCCCTCGGGTCGGCTCTCCACGGAGCGCATCGAGCCACCGCCGGCGCGGCAGTCCTCCAGGTCGGTCCGCAGGCCGTCGTTCTCGGTGACGAGCCGGCGCAGCTCGATGACGACCTCGTCGAGGAAGTCGTCGACCTGGGTCTCGTCGTAGCCGCGACGCAGGTGCGTCGCGCTGAAGCTCTTCTTGATGACGTCCTCGGGGGACAGCGCCATGTTTCACCTCACGTGTGCAGGGAGCGAGCGCCCACCCCGGGCTCACGTGCCGGGTCGGGCGGTGACGTGCTGGTATGCACGTTGTCCAGCGAGCACTCTAACGCACCGAGAAAAGCCGGTCAGGTCCGCGGCGGGCAGCGCAGCGAGGCGGCCGAGGGGACCGAAGACACCCTCAGAAGGGCAGCGACAGCGCCAGGCTGCGACCGATGCCGACGGCGATGATGAGCACGAGGAAGCCGAGGTCCAGGGCGACCTGACCGATGCGCAGCGGGGGAATCACCCGGCGCAGCGCACGCAGCGGCGGGTCGGTGAGGGAGTAGACGCCGTTGGCCAGGACCAGGACCGGTCCCTTCGGCCGCCAGTCACGGGCGAAGACCTGGACCCAGTCGAAGACCAGCCGCGCGATGAGGACGAAGAAGTAAAGATTGAGCAGGAGCGCGAGGATCTGGCCGACCATGTGCCCAGCCTACGCGAGGACGCTGGGAGGAGCCGGTGAGGCGGGCGCGTGACGGGGCCCCACCTCGGCGCGGCTCAGCTCTGGTTGAACGGGCCCTGCGCCCCGCGGACCTGCTCGGGCTGGCTGCCCCCGTCGACCTCGACGAAGGACGGGCTGAGCAGGAAGACCTTGCTCGTCACCCGCTCGATCGACCCGTGCAGCCCGAAGGCCAGGCCCGCGGCGAAGTCGACCAGGCGCTTGGCGTCGGCGTCGTCCATGTCGGAGAGGTTCATGATGACCGGGACGCCACCGCGGAAGGCCTCGCCGATCGTCTTGGCCTCGTTGTAGGTGCGGGGGTGGATCGTGGTGATGCGGTTCAACTCGCCGACCTCCGGCTCGCGGACGACCTGGGAGACGGGGGTGCGCGAGGGCAGCGTGGCCACCGTCGCCTCACCGTGGGACTCAGCGGTGTCGCCGTCACGCAGCTGGCGCACGGTCGCCCCGCTGCCGCGCTGCTCCGGCGACTCCTGCTCGTAGGTGTCGTAGTCGTCGAAGCGCTCGTCGGACTCGGCGAGTCCGAGGTACTCCATGGTCTTGCGCAGTGCCCCGGCCATGTGTGCGAGCTCCTAGGTGCGTGACGGGTGCGTCCCGTGGTGGATCGGTCGAGAACGACGCTACCGCTGCGCGGGGCGCGAACCGAGGATTGCGCTCCCGACACGCAGGTGTGTCGCACCGGCTGCCACGGCCGCCTCGAGGTCGCCACTCATGCCCGCCGAGACCCAGGTCGCGTCCGGGTGGGTGTGCCGCAGCTGCTCCCCCAGCCCGTGGAGCCGGTCGAAGGCCCGGCGGACGCCGTCGTCGTCGAGGTCGAGGGGCGCGATCGCCATCACGCCGCGCAGCCGCAGCTGCTCGCACCCGGCGACGGCCTCGGCGAGCTGACCGAGCTCGGCCGGGGCGGCGCCACCACGCCCGGCCTGCTCCCCCTCCCCCAGGTCGACCTGCAGCAGCACCTCGAGCGGGCCCGACACGACCTCGTCCTCGACCGCTGCGGCGCGGCCGGCGGCGAGCGCTCGCACCAGGCGCGCCCGGTCGACGGACTGGACGACGTCGGTATACCGCGCGACCCGCTTCGCCTTGTTGGTCTGGAGCTGGCCGACGAAGTGGACCCGGATCCTCGAGCGCACGTCCGACGGCAGGGCGCCGATCTTGTCCCCGGCCTCCTGGTCCCGGCTCTCGCCGACGTCGGTGACCCCCATGCCAGCGAGCAGCTCGACGTCAGCGGCGGGGAAGAACTTCGTCACCGCCACCAGCGTCAGGTCCTCGGGCCGGCGCCCGCTCACCGCGCACGCCGCCTCGATGCGGTGCCGGACCTCGGCCAGCCGCCCGCTCAGCTCCTGCTCCCGCGTCGCAGTCACGTCAGGCCACCTGCTCCGGGGCGAGGAGCCGGACGACGCCGGCGAACCGGCCGGTCCTGCCGTCGCGGCGGTAGGAGTAGAGGTCGTCGCGCTCGCGGGTGCACCCGGCCAGCCAGCGCAGGCGGACGTCGAGATCGCTGTCGGCGAGCTGCTGCACCACACCGGCGGCGACGTCGATGGCGGGGGTGCCGCTCACCGAGACACTGGCGGCGGTCGGTGTCAGTGCTGCCGCCTCGTCCCGCAGTGCGGCCGGCACCTCGTAGCAGCGGGGGCAGACCGAGGGCCCCACGACAGCATCCAGCCGACGAGCCCCGAGGTCGCGCAGGGCGTCCAGTGCCGCCGGGACGACCCCCGCGAGCAGCCCGGGGCGCCCGGCGTGCACGACAGCGGCGAGCCCTTCGGCGCGGTCCACCAGCAGCAGCGGGACGCAGTCGGCGACGAGGACCACCAGCGCCTCGTCGCTGCTGCCGGTCACCAGCGCGTCGACGGCCGGCACGGCAGGTCCGTCGGCGCCCGACGTCGACGGCGTCAGGGCGACGGCGCACCCGTGCTGCTGATCCATGAGCCGCAGATCGGCGACCCGCAGCCCGAGCTCGTGGGCGAGCCGGTGCCGGTTGGTGCTGACGGCGTCCTCCCGGTCGCCCACGTGCGCGCCGAGGTTGAACGAGGCGTAGGGGTCGACGCTGGAGCCGCCGTGCCGGTCGGTCACGGCCCACTCCACGCCGTAGCCGTCGCCGGTGGGCTCCAGCCGCTCGCGCCAGGTGAACACGAGGAACTACCGCCTCACTTGAGGAAGTCGGGCACGTCCAGGTCGTCGGAGTCCTCGAAGGTCACCTGCCGGGGCGGCTGCTGGACCGGCCGCTGCTGCTGCCCACCGTCCTGGGCCGGAGCCTGCTGCCGCTCTGCCTGCGGCTGGGCGTCGGCGTCGCGACGCTCGCCCTGCGGGAACTCCGCCGGCTGCGCGGGACGCTGCTGCTGCGGCGCCTGAGCGGGAGCCTGCTGACCCTCGGAGCCGGGGCGCTGCTGCGGCTGCTGCTGGGAGGCGCCCGGACGCTGCTGCGGCTGGCCGCCGCCCTGCTGCCGGCCCGCTCCCCCGGCCTGCACCTGGCCCAGTGCCCGGTCGTTGCCCTCGCCCCGGCCCGGCGGCACGCCGCCATCGAAGCCGGCCGCGATGACGGTGACGCGCACCTCGTCGCCGAGGGAGTCGTCGATGACCGCACCGAAGATGATGTTGGCCTCGGGGTGGGCGGCCTCCTGCACCAGGCGGGCCGCCTCGTTGATCTCGAAGAGCCCGAGGTCCGAGCCGCCCTGCACCGAGAGCAGCACGCCGTGCGCGCCCTCGATGCTGGCCTCCAGCAGCGGCGAGGAGATCGCCAGCTCGGCCGCCTGCACGGCCCGGTCCTCCCCGCGTGCCGAGCCGATGCCCATGAGCGCCGACCCCGCACCCTGCATCACCGACTTGACGTCGGCGAAGTCGAGGTTGATCAGGCCCGGGGTGGTGATGAGGTCGGTGATGCCCTGCACACCGGAGAGCAGCACCTGGTCCGCGCTACGGAAGGCGTCGAGCATCGACACGGTCCGGTCGGAGATCGACAGCAGCCGGTCGTTGGGGATGACGATGAGGGTGTCCACCTCGTCGCGCAGCGTGGCGATCCCGGACTCGGCCTGGTTGGCTCGCCGGCGGCCCTCGAAGGTGAACGGACGGGTGACCACACCGATGGTCAGCGCCCCCAGCGTCTTCGCGATCTTGGCCACGACCGGCGCACCGCCGGTGCCGGTCCCGCCGCCCTCGCCGGCGGTGACGAAGACCATGTCGGCACCGCGCAGCGCCTCCTCGATCTCCTCGGTGTGGTCCTCCGCCGCCCGACGACCCACCTCGGGGTCCGCGCCGGCCCCCAGGCCGCGGGTCAGCTCGCGCCCGACGTCGAGCTTGACGTCGGCATCACTCATGAGCAGGGCCTGCGCGTCGGTGTTGATGGCGATGAACTCGACACCCTTGAGGCCGACCTCGATCATGCGGTTGATGGCGTTGACGCCACCCCCGCCGATGCCGACGACCTTGATGACGGCCAGGTAGTTCTGCGCTGCGGACACGATGGACCTTTCGGGTGCGGGTGCGGGGTGCGGTGCATGGATGCGGTGCGTGTGCGCGAGCATACGCGCGCTCACCACCAGCCAGCGCGAGACTGAACCTCGACCTCAGGTCGAAGGTCGAGGGTGGGCTCAGCCCGTGGCCTCGGGCAATCCGGACACCACCGGCGTGCCGGGGATCCGCACGTCGATCGTCATCGCCAGCGCCCCCTGCGGATCGATGGTCTCCTGCCGCAGCAGCGCGGTGACGACGCTCCACTTCGTCTCGTTGTCGGTCGGCTCGCCCCACAGCAGGGTGACCTGCCCCAGGTCCATCTCGACCGAGCCGTCCCGCCCCACCGCGGGGGCACCGAGATCACCCTCCAGCGTGTCGGGGTCCGGCCGCAGCCGCCACAGCTCGGCCAGACCGGTCACCGTCGCGGCGTCCAGCTCGGTCGGGTCCGAGCGCAGCCTGATCAGCGGCAGCTTGTTGCTGGGGTCGTCCACCTGCTCGTAGACCACCCCGGTGTCGTCGGCGAGCCACGTCGACCCGCCCCCGCGGAGCGCGACCGCCGGGTCCCGCTCGGTGACCACCAGCGTCACCGAGGACGGCCAGTCACGCTCCACCTCGACCGACTCGACCCGCGGGTCCTCCAGCACCCGCTCGCTCACCCGGCCCTCCGACACCCGCGCCAGGGGGCGGCCTTGCGGGATCTGGGCATGTTCGAGGGCGCTCGCCGCCACCTCCTCACGGGCACCTGTGGCCTGCAGGTCCTTGACGACGAAGGCGGCGGAGAAATAGAAGAGGAAGACCATGGCGGCGGCCGCGGCGAGCACGACGGCGCTCCAGACGAGCAGGGCCCGCCTCCCGATCCGCGGCGGACGGGCGGGGCGACGACCGCGCGCCGAGCCCTGCCCCCGACGCCCGCGCCACGGCAGTCCCACCCTCACGTCCGGGCCTCTTGTCCCGAGCCGTCGCCCAGCAGGTCCAGCAGCTGACGTCCCACCCGAGTCACGTCACCCGCCCCCACCGTGACGACCAGCGTCTCCCGCCCGTCGGCGAGCAAGGCGGCGAGCGCGGCCGCCGCGGTGTCGACAGAACCGACGGTCTCCACCCGCGGGGCGCCGGGTCCGAGCGCGAGCAGTCCCTGCCGCAGCAGCTCGGAGCCGACACCGGGGAAGTCCGCCTGGCGCTCCCGGGCGGGGTAGACCGGGAGCAGCAGCACGACGTCGGCGCCGGCGAGGCCCGCCACGAAGCCGTCGACGAAGTCGCGGGTGCGGGAGAACAGGTGCGGCTGGAAGGCCACGACGAGGCGACGCTCCCCCGCCGCGCTGCGACCGGCGCGCACCACGGCGCCGACCTTGGGCGCGTTGTGCGCGTAGTCGTCGACGACCTCGACGTCGCCGTGGGCGCCCAGCCGCTCGAAGCGACGGTGCGCCCCGGCGAAGCTCTCCAGCCCGGCGACCGCGGGCTCGAGCGCGAGGCCGAAGCCGGCGATCGCGACGAGCAGCGCCGCGGTGGCGTTGTGCACGCTGTGCTCACCGGGCACCGGCAGCCGCAGCCGCACGGTGGCCCCCGGCTCGACCGCGCCGACGCCGGAGCGGAAGGTGAGGCGACCGGTCGAGGTCGTCCCGTGGGTGCTCACCTCGTCCACCTGCACGTCCGCGCCGCCCGCCCCCCAGGTGAGGACGCGGGTGCCTGCCTCGCGCGCGTCGCGCGACAGCCGGGCGGCGCCGGGGTCGTCGAGCGAGGTGATGAGCAGCCCGTCGTCGGGGAGGGTCGCCACGAAGTCGCGGTAGGCCGCCTCCACCGCGGCGGCGTCGCCGTAGAAGTCGAGGTGGTCGGGCTGGACGTTGGTGACCACCGCGACCTGGGGCCGGTAGGTGAGGAAGCTGCCGTCGCTCTCGTCCGCCTCCACGACGAGCGGGGCCCGGGGGCCACCGAGCGCTGCGCTGACGCCGCTGCTGGCCAGCGGCGCGCCGATGACATACCCGGGCTCCGCCCCGGCGGCCTGCAGCGCTGCCACCGTCATGGCGCTCGTCGTGGTCTTGCCGTTGGCCCCCGCGACCGCGACCGCCGGACGCCCGTGCAGCAGCGCGGCGATGCCCTGGGACCGGTGCAGCACCCGCAGCCCGGCCGCGCGGGCGGCCGCCAGCTCGGGGTTGTCCTCCCGGACCGCCCCGGAGACCACGACGGTGCTGGCGCCGCCGAGGTGGGCGGCGTCGTGCCCGACGTGGACCCGGGCACCGGCCTGCTCCAGGGCGCGCAGCGTGGCGCTGTCCTGCTGGTCCGACCCGGACACCGGGACCCCGTGGTCGAGGAACATCCGGGCCACCCCGGACACCCCGGATCCGCCCGCCGCGACGAAGTGCACGGGGCCGAGCTCGTCCACCGGCGGCACCGGGACGGTGAAGTCGAACCGGGGGGCGCTCATGCCGGGTGTCCCGCCGCGCGCAGGACCATGTCGACCAGCCGGTCGGCCGCGTCACGATCGCCGTGCTCGGCCGCGGCGGCCGCCATCCGCGCCACCCGCTCCCCGTCCTGGACGAGCGGCAGCACGACGTCGCGCACCCATGTCGGGGTGACGGCGGCGTCCTCGGTCAGCAGACCGCCGCCGGCCTCGACGACGCCGCGGGCGTTGAGCCGCTGCTCCCCGTTGCCGATCGGCAGCGGCACGTAGACCGCGGGCAGACCGACCGCGGCCAGCTCGCAGACCGTCCCGGCACCGGAGCGTCCGACCGCGAGGTCGGCGACGGCATACGCGAGGTCCATCCGGTCGGTGTAGGGCCGGGCGACGTAGCGGGCACCCGTGCGGTCGTCGGGGGCGGGCACGTCGACGTCCTTGCCCGCCCCGGTGAGGTGAAGCACCTGGACGCCCGCGGCGAGCAGGTCGGCACCGGCGGTCGCGAAGGCACCGTTGAGGCGCTGCGCCCCGAGCGACCCGCCGAAGACGAGCAGGGTGGGACGCCGGTCCTCGAGCCCGAACTCGGCGAGCCCCTCCGCCCGGGAGGCGGCGCGGTCCAGCGTGCGGATCTCCTCGCGCAGCGGCAGGCCCACCGGTGTGGCGTGCGGGAGCCGGGTCAGGTCGAAGGTCGTGGCGACGTGCGGGGTGAAGCGCGCGCCCAGGCGGTTGGCCAACCCGGGACGGGCGTTCTGCTCGTGGATGACGATGGGTATGCCGGCGCGCCGCGCGGCGAGGTAGGCCGGGGTGGCGACGTAGCCGCCGAAGCCGACGACGACCTGCGCCTCCACCGATCGCATGGCGTCCCGAGCGGCGGTGACCGCCCGGCGCAGCGCGCCCGGGAAGCGCGCGACCGTCGCGTCGGGGCGACGGGGGAAGGGCACCTTGGGCACGACGATGAGCGGGTAGCCGCGCTCGGGGACGAGCCGGGCCTCCAGCCCCTCGGCGGTGCCCAGCACGAGCAGCTCGCTGTCCGGGACCCGGCGCCGCAGCGCGTCAGCGGTGGCGAGCAGCGGGTTGACGTGGCCTGCCGACCCACCCCCGGCGAGCACGACACCGAGCCGGTCACCGTGCTGTCCTCCGTGGCTTCTTCCGGGCCCAGGTGCGGCGCCCTCCGGTCGGCCGGTCACCGCCGTCCGCCCGGTGACCGGCGGCCCCGGGTCGGCCGCGACGTCCGCCGCCGGCCGCCGGCGCCTGGCGCCGCCCGGCCCGGGACGGCGGCCAGGGTGCGCCGCAGCGTCCCCGTGCGCCCGCGCAGCGCCGCGTCGGCGCCCGGCAGCGACCGGGCGAGCGCAAGGAGCAGGCCGACACCGATGAGAGCGGCGATGAGGGACGACCCGCCGCTGGAGACCAGCGGCAGCGGCACGCCGATGATGGGCAGCATCCCGATCACCGACCCGATGTTGAGCACCGCCTGACCCATGAACCACACGAGCAGGCCGCCGGCAGCCAGCCGGGTGAAGCCGTCCTCGGCCTGGGTGACCACCCGGAAGCAGGAGTAGGCCAGCACGGCGAAGAGCCCCAGCACCGCCAGGCTGCCCGGCAGGCCGAGCTCCTCGCCGATGATCGCGAGGATGAAGTCGTTGTGCGGCTCGGGCAGCAGCCCCCACTTCTCCCGGGACTCCCCCAGCCCGAGCCCCCACCAACCACCGTCGGCGAGCGCATACTCGGCGTGGACCTTCTGGAAACACCCCTCGACCTGCGGGTTGTCGCAGATGCCGCCGATCCACGCCTCGATGCGCTGCATCCGGTTGGCGCTGCCGGCGGCGAGGACGGCCACGCCGATCCCGCCGACGGTGCCCAGCCCGACGAACCAGCGGGCGGGCAGCCCCGCCGCCCACAGCAGCCCGGCCATGATCGCCAGCAGGATCAGCCCGGTGCCGAGGTCGCGACCCTGCAGGACCAGGCCCAGCAGGAGCAGGCCGAAGGGGAAGATGAGCGGCACGGCCGCGTGGACCGGTTTGTGGATGACCCGACGCTTGGCCGCCAGCACCACCGCCCCGAAGACGATGAGCGCGACCTTGCCGAACTCCGCGGGCTGCAGCGAGAAGCCGGCGACCGACAGTGAGTTGCGGTTGCCCTGGAACTCGATGCCGAGGGGGGTGAAGACGGCCACCTGCAGGGCCAGCGCCAGGAAGATCCCAGGCCACGCCAGCCGCTTCCAGAGCGAGACCGGCAGCCGCGAACCGACCACCGCGAGGGCGATGCCCACGGCACCGAAGAGGAGCTGGTCGAGGAAGACGGTGTAGGAGCTGCCGTTGTCGCGGTAGGACCCGACGCTCGAGGCGGACAGCACCATGACCAGCCCGAGCCCGGTGAGCACCGAGGCCGAGACCAGCGCGAGGTAGTAGGGGGCCACCGGGGAGCGCAACCACTCCCCGACCGACTGCACGCTCCAGCCGGTCGTGCTCCCCGCGGTGCCGGTCGACCGGGCCGGCGCTCGCCGGTCCAGGATCGTGGTCACGGGGTGGCCTCCCCGAGCGCGCGGTGCACGGCGGCGGCGAAGACGTCGCCGCGGCTGCCGTAGCTGGGGAACATGTCCAGCGAGGCGGCGGCGGGCGAGAGCAGGACCACGTCGCCCGGGCGGGCGAGCGCGGCGCACCGCGCCACGACATCGTCCATCAACCGGTCCAGCGCAGCCATGTCCCCATGGTCGGTGACGCCCGCGTCGTGGACCGGGACATCCGGTGCGTGTCGTCGCAGGGCCTGCGCGATCTGCTCGCGGTCGGCGCCGAGCAGGACCACGCCCCGGAGCCGCGGCGCGACCTCCTGGACCAGCTCGTCGACCTCGGCGCCCTTGAGCTGGCCGCCGGCCACCCAGACGAGGTGCGGGTAGGCCAGCAGCGCCGCGTGCGCGGCGTGCGGGTTGGTGGCTTTGGAGTCGTCCACCCACGTCAGCCCGTCCCGCTCGGCGACGATGGTGGTGCGGTGCGCCTCCGAGCGGAACCGTCGCATGCCCTCTCGCACCGCGGCGGGCGTGATGCCCGCGGCGCGGGCCAGGGCCGCCGCCGCCAGGGCGTTGGCCACCAGGTGCGGAGGGGGTGCGGCGCTGCCGTCTCCACCGGAGGCCCGGGACAGGTCGGCCAGCGTGCCCAGCTCGGCGGCCGAGGTCGCCCGCTCCTCGACGAAGGCACGGTCGGCGAGGACGTCATCGACCAGACCGAGCATCGACAGCCCCGGCGTGCCGAGGGTGAAGCCGATGGCCCGGCAGCCCTCGATCACCTCGGCCCCCTCGACCATCGCCTCGGTGCGTGGGTCCTGGACGTTGTAGACGCAGGCGACCTGGGTGCGCTCGTAGATGCGGGCCTTGGCCGCGGCATACGCCTCCATCGACCCGTGCCAGTCGACGTGGTCCGGCGCGAGGTTGAGCACGCAGGAGGCCAGCGGGCTCATGCTGTGGGTGAAGTGCAGCTGGAAGCTGGACAGCTCCACGGTCACGACGTCGTAGGGGTCCGGGTGCTGCACCGCGTCCAGCACCGGGGTGCCGACGTTGCCCGTGGCGATGGCCCGCAGCCCGGCCGCCTGGAGCATCTCGGTGAGCAGCCGCACCGTCGAGGTCTTGCCGTTGGTGCCGGTGACGACGAGCCAGGGGGCGGCGCCGACCCGCGGGCGCAGCCGCCAGGCGAGCTCGATCTCGCTCCAGACCGGTATGCCGCGGGTCGCGGCCGCGGCGAGCACCGGGTGATCCGGACGCCAGCCGGGTGAGGTCACGACGACGTCGACGTCCAGCGGCTCGCTGCCCGGACCTCCCTCGCCCGTGCCACCCCCCTCCCCCGGGGCGGACGGCCACGCGACAGTGTGCTCCGGCCCGCGCCGCACGTCGGCGCCGAGGATCCCGAGGATCCCGGCCTGGGTCTCCTGCTGCTCGCTGCTGCTGCCGGCGTCGACGACGGTGACGGTCGCCCCGTGCTGGAGCAGCGCGTCGGCGGCCGCGAAGCCGGTGACTCCGAGCCCGGTCACGAGGACCCGCAGCCCGGCCCAGTCGGCGTCCCGGTGGGTGAGGTCGTCGAGGGAGGCGCTCACAGGTTGGCCACCCACTCGCCGTAGAACAGCCCGAGCCCGACGGCGACGCAGATCCCGGCGATGAGCCAGAACCGGATGACGATCGTCACCTCGGCCCAGCCCAGCAGCTCGAAGTGGTGCTGCAGCGGCGCCATACGGAAGACCCGTTTGCGGGTCAGCTTGAAGCTCGCGACCTGGATGATGACCGAGAGGGTGATCATGACGAAGAGCCCGCCGAGCACGGCGAGCAGCAGCTCGGTGCGGGTGGTGATCGCCAGCCCGGCCAGGCCGCCGCCGAGGGCCAGCGAGCCGGTGTCACCCATGAAGATCTTGGCCGGTGAGGCGTTCCACCACAGGAAGCCGAAGCAGGCGCCCGCCACCGAGCAGGCCACGACCGCGAGGTCGAGCGCATCGCGGACGCGTAGCAGTTGGGCCCGGGCGCGAGCTGGCAGTTCTGGTTGTACTGCCAGATGCCGATGACGGAGTAGGCGGCGAAGACCATGATCGAGGCCCCCGTGGCCAGCCCGTCGAGCCCGTCGGTGAGGTTGACGCCGTTGGATGCCCCCGCGATGAGCACGTTGGCCCAGGCGATGAAGAGGATGACCCCGAGGACCGGGCCGGCGAAGGCGAGGTCGAAGGAGGTGTCGCGGACGAAGGAGATCGCGGTCGAGGCCGGGGAGCGGGTGCTGTTACCCCGCAGCAGCAGCGCGGCCAGCGCGAAGACGATCGCGACGACCGTCTGCCCGGTGAGCTTCTCGACCGAGGTGAGGCCGAGGCTGCGCTGCTTGGAGATCTTGGTGTAGTCGTCGAGGAAGCCGATGAACCCCAGGCCGGTGATGAGGAAGAGCACGAGGATCGCGCTGAGGCTGAAGCGGGAGTGCGTGACCTCGAGGATCCCGGTGACGTCGAGCAGGATGAGCAGCAGGTGCGAGAGCAGGTAGCCGACGACCGTGGCCACGATGATGACCGCGCCGCCCATCGTGGGCGTGCCCCGCTTGGTGTGGTGCGAGGTCGGGCCGTCGTCGCGGATGAACTGGCCGTAGCCCCGGCGCACGAGGAAGCGGATGAACAGCGGGGTGCCGAAGAGCGCGCAGATCATCGCCACGGCACCCGCGAGCAGGACGTTGACCATCAGTCGGTCACGCCCGCCAGCTCGTCCCCCAGCACCCGCAACCCGGAGTCCCGGCTGCTCTTGAGCAGCACGACGTCGCCGGCCCGCAGCTCCTCCTCCAGCAGGGCGCGCGCCTCGTGACGGTCGGCGACCGAGCTCGCCCGGGCACCACCACCCTGCTGGTATGCCGTCGCGGCCGGCAGCGCCACCTCGCCCACCGTCAGGAGGTGGTCGACGCCCAGCCGGGCGGCGAGGGCGCCGACACCGGCGTGCTCGGCGTCGCTGTCGGCGCCCAGCTCGAGCATCCCCCCGACCACGGCCAGCGTCCGGCCCTCCGCCCGGCGCATCGCGGCCAGGCTCTGCAGCGCCGCACGCATGGACTCGGGGTTGGCGTTGTAGGCGTCGTTGACGACGGTCACGCCGTCCTCGCGCTCGGTGACCTCCATCCGCCAGCGCGACCGGGGCGTCGCGGCCGCCAGCGAGGCGGCGATCTGCTCCCACGGCATACCCCACTCGTGGGCGACCGCGGCGACGGCGAGCGCGTTGCCGACGTGGTGGACCCCCACGAGCTGCAGCGCCACGCGGAGCCCCGGCTCGGGGGCACCGAGCCCCGGGGCGGTGAGCGTGAAGGTGGCCCGGCCCCGCTCGTCGGTGACGACCTCGGTCGCGCGCAGGTCGGCCCGCTCCCCGAGCCCGACGAGCACGACCCGGGCACCGACGTCGCGGGCCCGACCCCCCATCGTCTCGACCATCGCCTCGTCGTCGCCGTTGAGGACCGCGAGCCCGTCCGGCACCAGCCCCTGCACCAGCTCGGACTTGGCCTCCATGATGGCCGCCCGGGAGCCGAACTCCCCGAGGTGGGCGGACCCCACGTTGAGCACGACGGCGACCTGCGGGGGCGCGATCGCGGTGAGGTGGGCGATGTGACCGGCGCCGGAGGCGCCCATCTCGGCGACGAGGTAGGCCGTGTCCTCGGTGAGCCGGCAGACCGTCAGCGGCACGCCGACCTCGGAGTTGTAGGACGCCTCGGGGGCCAGCGTGGGGCCCAGCGCCGGCAGCACCTGCGCCAGGAGGTCCTTGGTCGAGGTCTTGCCCGAGGAGCCGGTGATGCCGACGACCCGCAGCCCGCCCGCGGCGGCGCACCGGTCGACCACCTCGCGTCCCAGCGCCGCGAAGGCGCGGGTGACGGCGTCGTAGGGCGGCCGGTCCGGGCGGGCGGAGAGCCGGTCGGGATCCTCCGGCACCACCACGCAGGGGAGGCCCTCGACGACGCGGTTGGTGAGGGCGGCGAGCGCGCCCCGCCGGGCGGCGGCGTCGACGAAGTCGTGCCCGTCCGCGACCTCGCCGCGGCGCGCGACGTAGAGGGCTCCGGGGCCAGCCTCGCGGGAGTCGGTGACGACCGGTCCGGTGACGCGCAGGTCCTCGGTCCCGGGAGAGCCCGGGTGGACCTGACCACCGGTCACGCGGGCGACCTCACCGAGGGTCAGGGGGATCACCCATCGGTCCTTTCGTCCTTGATGGCGATGTCCCCCAGTGTGTCACCCGAGCCGTCCCCCACCTTCTCGTCGGGGTCGAACTCGATGTCGATCTGCGTCGGCGGTGTGGTGGCGGGCGCGATGCCCTCCTGCTGCAGCGTGTAGCGCATGAGGTCGGCGAAGACCGGCCCGGCGATGACGCCGCCGAACTCGCTGATCCGGGTGGGGCCCTGGATGACCACGGCGACGGCGTACTTCGGGTCGTCGGCGGGGGCGAAGCCCATGAAGGAGGAGGTCACCCCGCCGGAGTAGCGCCCGGTCTCCGGGTCCACCCGGCTCGCCGTGCTGGTCTTGCCCGCGACGTGGTAGCCGGGGACCGCGGCGAGCGGTGCGGTGCCCTCGGTGGAGGGCACCGACTGCATGATGTCGGTGAGGGTCTGGGCGGTCTCCGCGGAGACGACGCGGCGGCCCTCCTGCTGCTCGTCCTCGGTGTAGCGCCCCTCCTCGTCCACCGTGCCGGCCACGATGCTCGGGGGCACCATGACCCCGTCGTTGGCGACCGCCTGGAAGACGCCGAGCTGCTGCAGCATGGTGCCGGACAGGCCCTGGCCGAACATGAAGGTGTAGCGGGTCGTCGCGCTCCAGGTCGAGGGCTCGGGGACGATCCCTGGCGACTCCCCGGGCAGGCCCAGGCCGCTGGGGTCGCCGATGCCGAAGCGGCGCATCCAGTCGTAGAGCTGCTGGTCGGAGAGCTTCTCGCCGTAGAGGATCGTGCCCATGTTGGAGGACTTGGCCAACACGCCGCCGAAGGTGAGGTACTCCACGGGGTGCGGCTCCGCGTCCTTGAAGCGGGTCCCGGCCCGGCTCATCGTGACCGGGACCTCGATCGGGGTCTCCACGTCGACGATGCCCTCCTCCAGGGCCGCCGCGGCGGTGATGAGCTTGGACGTGGACCCCGGCTCGTAGACGTCCTCGATCGCCGCGTTGCGCATCTCGTCGGCGTCCTGCGTGCTGTCCGAGGGGTCGAAGCTGGGATAGCTGGTGAGCGCGCGCAGCTCGCCGGTCTCGATGTCCATCACCGCGGCGTAGCCCGAGATCGCCCCGGCCTCCTTCACCCGGGTGCGCACCGCGTCGTAGGCGCGCCACTGCAGGTCGCCGTCGAGGGTGAGCCGCAGGTCCTGGCCGGGCTCGGCCGGGTCCTCCTCGTAGACGCCGGTGCTGATCATCTCACCGTCCCGGCCGACCTCGTAGAGGGCCTCGCCGGGCTCACCCGTCAGCGCCTCGTCGTTGACCAGCTCCAGGCCACCGGCGGGCATGTCGCCGGACCCGACCCAGCCGAGCAGCGGCGCGGTGGACTCCCCCAGGGGGTACTCCCGGCGCATGAACTCCTCGGAGGAGACCCCGCGGATCCCCGCGGCCTTGATCTCCTGCCACTGCTGGGGCGAGGCGTCCGGGACGAGGATGGCGTACTGCTCCCCCAGCGGCTCGGTCAGCCGGCGCAGCACGTCGGCCTCGTCGACCCCGGTGATGTCGGCGACCACCTCGGCGGCCGCGGCATACCCCTCGCCGACCACCTCGGTGCTGCCGTCCGGGCCCTTCTCGGTGCGTTCGTAGTCCTCCACCAGGGTGGGGTCGGCGACGATGCGCCGCCGCTCCACGCTGACCGCGAGGTCCTCGCCGTCCACGTCGGTGATGCTGCCGCGCGCCGCCGGGATGGCCCGGCTCTGCAGCCGCTCCCCCAGGGCCGCCGCGGAGACGCTCGCGGCGTCGAGACCTTGCAGCCGCACCAGCTGGGCGGCGAAGAGGCTGAGGACGATGAGCACGCCCAGCATGAGCGCGCGGGCGCGCCGGGCCGGGTGGGCGACGCCGGCCGCGACCGCGCGGGGAGTCGTCCGTCGACGACCGTTGCGTGGTGCTGCCACGGTGCCTACCCCTTGTCAGTCGTCCTTCGCCGGTGCCGTGCCCGTCGAGGGCAGATCAACGGTAAGCGTGCGCGAGCCGTCCACCTTGGACGCCACGCCGGTGAGGGAACCGTCGGACAGCCGCAGCGTCGCCGTGGACGTGGACGGCACCATCTTGAGCTTGGTGGCGGCCCGGGCGAGGTGCTCCGAGGACTCCTTGCCGGCGAGCTCGTCGGCGAGCGTGACCTTCTCGTCGTGCAGGGCGGTGGCCTCCACCTCGAGGGTGCTCAGGACGTAGGACCCCTCGGCCCGGACCGTGTTGAGCAGCAGCACCGCGGTGAAGGTGAGCGCCACGAGCAGGGCGCACAGCAGCCGGAAGCCGTGGTTGGCCGAGGTCGGGGCGGCGTCGACGGCGCGGGCACGGCCCCGCGCCCCCAGGGCGGCGGTGCGGCCGAGCCGGGCGGAGATGGTCATCTGGCTCATCGGTGCTCCTCACGGGTGGGCAGGTGCGGTTGGTCGGGGGTGGTCCGGGTGCGCTCGGCGGCCCGGAGCCGGACCGAGGCGGAGCGCGGGTTGGTCTCGCGCTCGGCAGGACCGGCCTGCTCGGCACCTCGCGTGAGCAGGCGCAGCCAGGGCCGGTGCTCGGGCAGCTCGACCGGCAGCTCCGGCGGGGCCGAGCTGCTCGCGCCGTCGGCCAGCCCACGCTTGGTGATGCGGTCCTCCAGCGAGTGGTAGGACAGGACGGCGATGCGGCCACCCACCCGCAGCGCGCGCAGGGCGGCGGCCAGGCCGTCCCGCCACGTGGACAGCTCGGCGTTGACCTCGATCCGCAGCGCCTGGAAGGTGCGTTTGGCGGGATGCCCGCCGCTGCGCTGCGAGGCCGCCGGGACGACGTCGTGCAGCAGCTCGACCAGCGGTGCCGAGGTCGTGAACGGCTCGCTCTCCCGGCGGCGCACGATGGCGCGGGCGATCGGGCGGGCGAAGCGCTCCTCGCCGTAGTCGCGCAGGATGCGCTCCAGCTCGCGCACCTCCGTGTCGTTGAGCACGTCGGCGGCAGTGCGTCCGGTGCTCTGGTCCATCCGCATGTCGAGCGGGCTGTCCGCGCGGTAGGCGAAGCCCCGGTCCAGCTCGTCCAGCTGCAGCGAGGAGACCCCGAGGTCGAAGAGGACCGCGTCGGCCCCCACCAGGTCGAGCTCGGCGAGCACCTGCGGGAGGTCGTCGCTCACCGCGTGCACCGGGCGGAAGCGCTCACCGAAGGGGGCGAGGCGCTCGGTCGCCAGGGCCAGGGCCTGCGGGTCGCGGTCGATGCCCACGGCGCTCGCGTCCGGGCACGCGCGCAGGACGGCCTCCGTGTGGCCACCCATCCCCAGCGTCCCGTCCACGTAGACCGAGCCCGGGCGCTGCAGCGCGGGGGCCAGCAGCTCGACGCACCGGCCCAGCATCACCGGGGTGTGCCGGTCCTGGGTGGGGCGCTGCGCGGCGGCGGCCATGTCTCGTGGTCCCTGGTCGGCGGGCGCCCGCCACCCGGATCCTGGTCCCCCACCGTCCACCGGCGTCCGGCCCGGGGGAAGTCGGGTCGGCTGCCGAGGTGCGTCCCGGCTCCGGGGAAGAGGAGTCGGGGGCACGGCGTGTGCGGACGGGGGGAGGCCGGGGCCCGGGTGGGCCGGCGCTCACATGAGCCCAGGGACCACCTCCTCGGAGAGGTCGGCGAAGGACTGCTCGTGCGCGTCGGTGTAGGACTCCCACGCCTGGGTGTCCCAGATCTCCAGCCGGTTGCCGGCGCCGATCACCGTGCAGTCGCCGGTGATGCCGGCATACGTGCGCAGCAGTGCGGGCACGGTGACCCGGCCCTGCTTGTCCGGGATCTCGTCCGAGGCGCCGGAGAGGAAGAAGCGCTGGTAGTCCCGGACCGTCTTCGAGGAGGTCGGGCTGCTCTGCCACTGCTCGACGAGGCCGTCGAAGTCGGCCTGGGTGAAGACGTAGAGGCAGCGCTCCTGGCCACGGGTGATGACGACCCCGCCGGCCAGCCGCTCGCGGAACTTGGCGGGGAGGATCATCCGGCCCTTGTCGTCGAGGCGGGGCGTGTAGGTGCCGAGGAACAGCACGTGCACCACCCCTTTCACGCGATCCGGTGCGGACGACTCCCAGTGCGCGCCACTCTACTCCACTTTCCCCCACTCTGGCGAGCGTTCGGGCGTGAGTATGCCAGGTCCCGAGCCATCGACACAGGTCAGAGGGGGTGGTGCGAGGTGGAGGGAGATCTCGCTCCGAGGCGGCGCGGCGCCACCGCGATCGCAGGTCCTGACGGCCACCCTCCGCATCGCCGCAGGTCACACGCTGGCGACGCGTCCTGCGGGCCGCAGCAGGCGGCTCTCCCGGCCCGGGGTGGGGCGATGTGGAGGACCAGGGTCCGCGGGCGGCCCGGAGGCCTGCCGTGCGGCCTGCGCGGCGGGAGTTTGGCAGGATCGGGTCATGTCTGCGATCTCTCCCGCGCCCGACACCGTCGACCTGGACGCCGTGAAGGCCGTCGCCGGCTCCGTGCACCGCGCTGTCGCCACCGTGATCGAGGGCAAGGACGAGGCGGTCTCCACCGCGGTGACCGTGCTGCTGGCCGAGGGGCACCTGCTGGTCGAGGACGTGCCCGGGGTCGGCAAGACGATGCTGGCCAAGGCGCTCGCCCGGGCCATCGACTGCCGGGTGAGCAGGGTGCAGTTCACCCCGGACCTGCTGCCGAGCGACATCACCGGGGTCAGCGTGTTCAACCAGGACACGCGTGCCTTCGAGTTCCGCCGCGGCGCGATCTTCGCCAACGTCGTCGTCGGGGACGAGATCAACCGGGCGTCGCCGAAGACGCAGTCGGCGCTGCTGGAGTCGATGGAGGAGCGGCAGGTCACCGTGGACGGGCAGACCTACGCCCTGCCCCGCCCCTTCCTCGTCATGGCCACGCAGAACCCCATCGAGATGGAAGGCACCTACCCGCTGCCCGAGGCCCAGCGGGACCGCTTCATGGCCCGGATCTCCATGGGCTACCCCGCCGCCGCCTCGGAGATGGCGATGCTCGAGACGCACGGTGCCGTGAGCCCGCTGGAGGGGCTGAGCGCCGTGACGACGGCGGCCGACGTGCAGCAGCAGATCGAGAACATCCGGGGTCTGCACATCTCCGCCGCGCTGCGGCAGTACGTCGTCGAGCTCATGGCTGCCTCCCGCGCGCACCGGCTGCTGCGGCTGGGGGCCTCCCCGCGCGCCGGGCTGCAGCTGCTGCGGGCCGCGCGGGCGCACGCCGCCCTGGCCGGGCGCGACCACGTGCTGCCCGAGGACGTCCAGACCGTCGCCGTCCCCGTCCTCGCCCACCGCGTCCTGCCCACGGGTGAGGCGTCGCTGGCCCATCGCGGCACGGAGGACATCGTGCGCGACCTGGTCGAGCGCACGGCCGTGCCGTCCGGACGCTGACCGAGAGGTGCCAGGGGCATGACGACGTCCGGCTCCCCGTGGGGGCTGCTCACCGCGCGCGGCAAGGTCTTCGCCGTGCTCGGGGTGCTCCTCGTCGTGGCCGGGACCTTCCTGGGCTACGAGGACGTCACCCGGGTCGGGCTGGCGCTGCTGCTGCTGCCCGTCCTCGTGCTGCTGCTCATGCCGCGACGTCCCCCGCGGCTCACGGTGTCCCGCGAGGTCACCCCCCAGCGGCTGACGCCCGAGGAGCGCGGCAAGGTCGAGGTCCGGTTCCGCAACGTCGGTGCCCGTTCCGCGGTCTACCTCGCCGAGGAGCACCTCGACTACCAGCTCGGCGACCGGCCGCGCTACATCCTGCCCCGGATGAGCACCGGGGAGGAGCGGCGGCTGCGCTACACCGTCCGGTCCCGGCATCGCGGCGCGTATGCGCTCGGGCCCATCGTGCTGCGGCAGCGCGACCCCTTCGGCCTGACCTTCCGCACCCTGCACCTGTCCTCACGCACCGAGCTGCTGGTGCTCCCCCGCGTGGTGTCCCTCGGTGACGACCGGCTCCGGGGCAGCTCGCGCGGCAGCGAGGGTGAGATGCCGCAGATGATCGCGCTGCAGGGGGAGGACGACGTCAGCATCCGCTCCTACCGCGACGGGGACGAGCTGCGCCGGGTGCACTGGCCGGCGACGGCACACCGTGGCGAGCTCATGGTCCGTCAGGAGGACCGTCCCGCCCGACGCCGGGCCGTGCTGCTCCTGGACTCCCGGGCCGACGCGCATCCCGGGACCGGGATGCGCGCCTCCTACGAGTGGGCGGTCAGCGCGATCGCCTCGGTCGCCCGGCACCTGGTCGCCGACGGCTTCGTCGTGCACCTGCTCGCCGACGAGACCCTGCGCGACGGGAGCGCCGAGCACCAGGTCGAGCTCGGCCCGCTCATGGACACCCTCGCCCGGGTGCAGCCCGAGGAGGACGCCCGGCTCGACCGCGTCACGGCCGCCGCCTCCTCCTTCACCTCCGGCGGGGTGCTCCTGATCGCGGCGGTCGTCGCCCACGACGATGCCGCACTCCGCTCGTTGGCCTCCGTCCGGCAGCCGGGCTCACGCGCCCTCGCCTTCGTGCTCGACCCCGCCCGGTTCGGGGCGGATCAGGGCGGCTCGAGCGCCACCGACAGACCGACCGGCGTGCTGGCGGACGCCGGGTGGCGCACCGTGACGGTCGGGTCCCATACCGAGCTCGCGCAGGCGTGGGTCTCGCTGCGCCAGGCTGCCCTGGGCAGGTCGGCATGAGGCTCGACGACCGGGCGTGGTGGGAGCGCGGCCTGTGGGCCGAGGGCTTCGTCGCGGCCCTCGCCACGCTGGCGGTCGCGTGGCCGCTCACCGCCCTGTTGCGCGAGGAGACGTGGGTGGTGCCCGCGGTCGCGATGGTGGTCCTGGTGGCCCTCACCGGCGCGGTCCTGCGCACCCTCGACGCACCGCCGACCGTGGTGGCCCTGGGGCAGCTCCTGCTCGGGCTGGCCGGCCTGGTGGTGCTGTACCTGCGGGACACGCTGTGGCGCGGGGTCGTCCCGACGGGAGCCACGCTGGACCGGGTCGCCACGTTGCTGCAGCAGGCCGGTGCCGTCCTGCAGACGTATGCCGCGCCCGCGCCGACGACGCAGGGCGTCGCCTTCCTCGTCGTGGCGGTGCTCACCCTGACCGCGGTCTCGGTGGACTCGATGGGGGTGACGGGGCGGGCGCCGGCGAGCGCGGGCATACCGCTGGTGGCGGGTTTCCTGGTGTCGGTCTCCAACACCGGGCAGGCGATGGAGCCGTGGTACTTCGCCGCCGTCCTCGTGATGTGGCTGCTCATGCTCGCCCAGCAGGGGCAGCGCCTCACCCTGGCCTGGCCCACGGCGAACCGCCGGGAGTCACGCGGCGGCGACGACGTCGCCGCCGGCCCCCGCACCTACCGCGGCCTCGCGCAGGTCGTGGGTGCGCTGACCCTGGTGGCTGCGGTGCTCGGCGCCGCCTTCCTGCCGCACCTGCCGCCCACCTTCTTCGGCGACGGGCTGGCCCGCAACCCCGACGCCCGCGACGCCGACGGCGACACCGGTGAGGTGTCCTTCACCGAGACCATGGACCCGGCGCAGGACCTGCGCAACCAGTCCCGCGCCCCGGTCGTGACCTACCGCACCAACGCCGTCTCCGTCCAGCCACTGCGGGTCACGGCCACCGAGCGATTCGAGGACGGCCGCTGGGTCGCGCCGGAGCGGCTGAGCTCCGGCCTGCTGCCGCAGGGCGCACCACTGCCGGCCCCGCCGGGGCTCGGCGACGGCGTCCCCCTGACCGAGTCCGAGTTCAGCGTGCTCGCCAACGAGCTGGAGCCCCCGCACCTCGCGGCGCCGAGTCCGTTGGCCTCGCTGGAGCTGCAGGGCGGCGCCTACCGCTACGACCCCCGGGACAGCACCGTCGTCGTGCAGGGTCGGGTGGGCCGCTACGACGCGACCTACCTCAGCCTGGAGTCCGGCGGCGAGCTGCCGCAGGGGGTCGGTGAGACCCCCGCGGACCCGGAGCAGTTCGACGGCGACCTGCTCGACCTGGACGAGGACTCCGCCGAGGCGGTCGGCGCCCTCGCGGACGAGGTCGTGGGCGAGGAGGACAACGCCCTGCGGGCGGGGGTGCTGATCCAGAACCACCTGCGCACCGACGGCGACTACGAGTACTCCCTGGAGCTCGCAGCGGCTGCCGAGGTCGGCGCCGACGACCCCATCGGCGCCTTCCTGGAGACCCGGCAGGGCTACTGCGTCCAGTTCGCGAGCGCGATGGTCATGATGGCCCGCTACGAGGGCATCCCGGCCCGGATGGCCGTGGGCTTCCTGCCCGGGACCACGCAGGACGACGGCACCCGGCAGGTCATCGCCTCCGACGCGCACACCTGGCCCGAGCTGTGGATCGAGGGTCTCGGGTGGACCCGGTTCGAGCCCACGCCCGGCATACGAGCGGGCACCCCGCCCGCCTACGCGCGCTCCACCGACGAGCCCGACACGGCGCCGAGCACCGCCACCGTGCCGCAGGAGATCACGCCGACCCCCGAGCCGACCGCCGCGCCGGCGCCCGCCGACCCGACCGTCCTGGACCGGCTCGGCGACCTGCTGCCCACCGTGCTGCGCGCGGTGGTGGCCCTGGTCGGCCTGGGCCTGCTCCTGCTGGTGCTGCCTCTCGCCGGACGCCGACACCGGGAGGCTGCGCTGCGGGCCGCGAGCACGCCGGCCGAACGGGTCGAGGGACAGTGGCAGCTGCTGACCCGCTCCCTCACCGACCTGGGGGTGGACCCTCCTCCCGGTCGGAGCCCGCGCGAGCTGCGCCGCCACTACCTGCGGGGCACGGCGATGGAGGAGGACGGCCAGCAGGCGCTCGGCCGCGCCACGGCGACGCTGGAGCGCACCCGGTATGCCGCGCCGGACCTCGTGACCGACGACGAGGCCGAGCGGATGGGCGAGGAGGTCCGGACCGTGGTCGACGGGGTCCGGCACACCTCGGCGTGGAACCAGCGGGCCGGTGCCGCCCTGGCGCCGGGCAGCGGTGTCGAGGGGCTGCGCGAAGGCGTGCGTCGGCTGCTGCGTCGCTGACGGCGGGAGCACCGGACCCTCCTCGGGTGGCGCTCGTGGGTGCGGGCAGGACAGAGTGGGGCCATGACCGCACCGCTGACCGTGATCCTCTTCGGCGCGACCGGTGACCTGGCGCGCCGCAAGCTCATCCCCGGGCTGCTGCACCTCTTCCTCTCCGGGCTGGTCGACGACCTGCGCGTCGTCGGCACCTCGCTGGACGAGATGTCGGTCGACGAGTTCCGTGACGTGGCGACGGGGGCGGTCCGGGAGTTCAGCGTCCGGGACAGCGACGAGGCGGCGCTGCGCGACTTCGCCCAGCGCCTCGACTACGTGCCCGGCTCCGGCGGTCCGCAGGCGCTGCGGGAGGCGGTCGACCGCTCCGAGGAGGAGCTCGGCGGGGACGAGCTGCTGCGCCTTCACTACCTGTCGGTGCCACCCAGGGCGGCCCTGGAGGCGGTGGGCACCATCGGCGAGGCGGGTCTGGTCGAGCGCAGCCGGATCGTCATGGAGAAGCCGTTCGGCACCGACCATGCCTCGGCGGTCGAGCTGAACGGCCGGCTGCACCAGGTCTTCGACGAGGAGCAGATCTTCCGGATCGACCACTTCCTCGGCAAGGAGCCGGCTCAGAACATCCTGGCCTTCCGCTTCGCCAACGGTCTCTTCGAGCCGATCTGGCACCGCAACCACATCGACCACATCCAGATCGACGTGCCCGAGACCCTGGGCCTGTCGCAACGGGGCGACTTCTACGAGCAGACCGGGGCATACCGCGACATGGTGGTGACCCACCTGTTCCAGATCCTCGCCTTCACCGCGATGGAGCCGCCCACGTCGCTGGAGCCGGCCGCCATCAGCCGGGAGAAGAACAAGGTCTTCCGGTCCATGCTGCCGCTGGAGCCCACCGACGTGGTGCGCGGGCAGTACGTCGGCTACCGCGACGAGAAGGGGGTCGCCGAGGACAGCCAGACCGAGACCTTCGTCGCCTTGAAGTGCTTCGTGGACAACTGGCGGTGGGCGGGGGTGCCGTTCTACCTGCGGACCGGCAAGCAGCTGGCCGAGGGCGCCCGCATCATCTCGATCGCCTTCCGGGAGCCGCCGCAGTCGATGTTCCCGCCAGGGTCGGGGGTGGGCGACCACGGGCCGGACCACCTGACCTTCGACCTGGCCGACCGCGCCCGGATGTCGCTGAGCTTCTACGGCAAGCGGCCCGGTCCGGGGATGAAGCTGGACAAGCTGTCGATGCAGTTCTCGATGCAGGACACCGACTGGGCCGGATCGGTGCTGGAGGCCTACGAGCGGCTCATCTACGACGCCGCCCGCGGCGACCGCACGCTTTTCGTCACCGCGTCCGGCATCGAGCGCCTGTGGGAGATCTCGCAGCCGCTGCTCGACAACCCGCCGGTGGTGCGGCCCTACCAGCAGGGCTCCTGGGGACCGAACCAGATCCACCAACTCATCACGCCGTTCACCTGGCGGCTGCCCTTCGAGCGGCAGTGGCGGGAGACGGGCAACAAGGGCTGACCCCGACCGGACCGACCGTCCGTCCGGGACACGCGGTCGGTCCCGGTCGGCTCAGTCCAGGTAGTCGCGCAGGACCTGCGAGCGCGACGGGTGCCGCAGCTTGGACATCGTCTTGGACTCGATCTGCCGGATCCGCTCGCGGGTGACGCCGTAGACCTTGCCGATCTCGTCCAGCGTCTTGGGCTGGCCGTCGGAGAGACCGAAGCGCATCGAGACCACACCGGCCTCGCGCTCGGACAGGGTGTCGAGCACCGAGTGCAGCTGCTCCTGCAGGAGCGTGAACGACACCGCGTCCGCCGGCACCACGGCCTCGGAGTCCTCGATGAGGTCGCCGAACTCGCTGTCGCCGTCCTCGCCCAGCGGGGTGTGCAGCGAGATGGGCTCGCGGCCGTACTTCTGGACCTCGACGACCTTCTCCGGGGTCATGTCCAGCTCGGCGGCGAGCTCCTCCGGGGTGGGCTCGCGCCCGAGGTCCTGCAGCATCTGCCGCTGCACGCGAGCCAGCTTGTTGATGACCTCGACCATGTGCACCGGGATGCGGATGGTGCGGGCCTGGTCGGCCATGGCTCGGGTGATGGCCTGCCGGATCCACCACGTGGCGTAGGTGGAGAACTTGTAGCCCTTGGTGTAGTCGAACTTCTCGACCGCGCGGATGAGGCCGAGGTTGCCCTCCTGGATGAGGTCCAGGAAGAGCATGCCGCGGCCGGTATACCGCTTCGCCAGCGAGACGACCAGCCGCAGGTTGGCCTCGAGCAGGTGGTTCTTGGCGTTCTTGCCGTCGTTGGAGATCCACCACAGCTCACGCTTGAGCTTGGCCTCGACCTTCTCGCCCGAGTTGAGCTTCTCCTCGGCGAACAGGCCGGCCTCGATCCGCTTGGCGAGCTCGACCTCCTGCTCGGCGTTGAGGAGGGCGACCTTGCCGATCTGCTTGAGGTAGTCCTTGACCGGGTCCGCGGTCGCGCCGGCCGTCACGACCTGCTGGGCCGGGGCGTCGTCGTCGTCGGCCGTGGACAGGGTGAAGCTGTCCTCGTCGCCCTTCGTGGCCGGCGTCTTGGTCTTCGCCGCCTCGGGGGTCTCGGTCTCGGCCGCGTCGTCGGCGTCCTCGGCGTCCTCGACCTCGGCCGGGTCGGTGGCGTCGGTCCCGACGATCTCCTCGACGACGTCCTTCTTCTTCCGCCGCCCGGTGCCGCCGGTCTTGGTCGGGGTCGCGGACGCGGAGCCCTCCTGGGTCTTCGACGCAGTCTTGGCCGCGGCCCGGGTGCTGCCCGAGCTCTTCGTCGACGCCGGCGTGCTCTTCTTCGCGGCGCTCGCGCCCGAGGACGCGCTCTTGCTGGTGGTGCTCTTGCTCGTGCTGGACGTCGTCGACGCCGCGGCCTTCTTCGACGGGGTCGCGGCCTTCGTCGAGGTCGAGCCCTGCGCGGCGGCCGACGTCTTCTTCATCGTCCCGGAGCCCGTGGACGTCCCCTTGGTGGCAGCCGCCTTCTTCTTCGTCGTGGAGCTGCGCCGCCGCGCCGGGGCCGGCTCGGCCGCGCGCACCTCGATCGCCTGGTCGCTGAAGACGCGCAGCACCTTCTTCTGGGTCGCGGCAGCGGTGACCTCCGCCGCCTCCAGGGCGGTCTTGATCTGGTCGGCCTCGACGTAGCCCTGCTCGGTCCCGGAGGCCAGCAGGGCACGCAGGGCCTCGTGCTCGAAGGCGGGCGGGAGCTCAGGGGTGCTGGTGCGGGACGTCCTGGCTGTCACGGGCTGAACCAACTCTTTCTGACGACGCAGGTATGCCGCAGCCGGGGCAGCAGGGCGCCCCGACGCGGAACAGGAAGTGGTGAGCGGTGCCGGGTGCGGCACGCGACTCACACCATTATAAAACCCTGCGGGGCGATGACACATTCCCGCCGCCCGCAGCAGCCCTGCCGACGGGGTGACCGGCGGTGCAGGCCGCGGCCAGGACGCGCCTCAGTCGCCTTCGCCGGCCTTGACCGCCAGGACCGGGCACTGCGCCTCCAGCAGGATCCGCTGGGCGTTGGAGCCGAGGATGAGCTTGCCGATCGGGGTCCGGCGACGCAGCCCGATGACGATGAGGTCGGCGTCCGACTCCGCGGCCACCTCGATGAGGTCCTCGGCCGGCTCGTTGCCCCGCGCGAGCGCCCGGACCTCGTGCTCGATCCCCGCGCCGTCCAGGTCGCTGGCCACGGACTCCAGCTCCTCCTCGAACCGCCGCGCCTCCCCCGCGTCGAAGTCCCTGCCGCCGCGGTGGGAGTTGACCACGACGAGCTTGACCTTGCGCAGCAGCGCCTCGGTGCGCGCCGCGACCAGGGCCGCGCGGCCCTCGCGCGTGGGGATGTAGCCAACGATGATCGACATGGACGTGGACCTCCTGACGGTGACTGCCTTCGCCGAGAGGCTACAACCTCACGCGGCCGGTCGGCCTCCCGAGCGTCGGTCCGGACGAGCCCCGCGCCCGCCCCGCGCGGTGGCCGCAGGCCGGCCTCCAGCATCCGGCGCAGGAGCCGGGCGAGGGTATACCGGGGGTCCCGCTCGAGCGCGGTGTCGACGGCCTCGTTGGCGAGGGTGCCGTCGCCGCGCACCCAGGAGACCATCGCCACCATCGTCAGGACCGCGCTGTCGAAGGGGTGCGGCACCTCCCCCGCCAGGGCCAGCAGCCGCCCGACCGGCTCCCGCCATCCCTCGCCGGGGAAGGCGGCCAGCCCCGCGCACAGGTCTCTCGCGCCGTCCTGCCCGAGGCCGTCGTCCCAGCCGAGCTCGGGCAGCCAGCGGGCCAGGACGGCGTCGCGCGCCTCCCGGTCGGCGAGCGTCCAGGCGATGCCGGCGCGCTGGCCCGCCGTCGGCGGGACACCGTCGGTCAGCCAGGCCGTCAGCGCCCGCAGCATCGCGCCGGGGTCGTGTCGGGTCGGGTCGAGGTCGAGGATCCCGAGGGCCAGGGCGGTGGCCCGCGCCGCCGGCTCGTCCCGGCGACGCACCAGCTCGGCGAGGGCCGCCCGGCTGGGCAGGGCGACGCGGCCCTGCAGCACGAGATCGGCGGCGACCGGAACGTCCGCGGTCGGCGGGGTCGGTCTCCAGCCTCGCTCCGGCGGCGGCACGTGCTCGCCGTCGCGCCGGACGCCATAGGTCTCCCGCCCCTCATCACGCACCAGCAGCAGGTCGTGCACGTGAGCACCGGTGGTGTCTGCCAGGCGATCGGCCGCGGCCTCCAGGGCGAGCACGTGCTCCTCGTCGACGTGGCCCGGCTCCCGCTCCGGGAGGTCGTAGCCCACGACGGTGAGCAGGACCGGCCCCGGTGACCCGTCGTCCGCCTGCAGCAGCGCCGTCCGGATGCTGTCGAGGTGGTCGCTCATCGCCTCGAGCGGCGGGAGGTCCAGCCGACCGGTGAAGATCATCTGCCCCACGGACCGGCCGTGCGGTCCGCCGAGACGGACCGCCACCACGACCACGCTGTGGTCGATCTGGTAGCCGATGAGCTGCGGCAGGACGGCGATCAGCTGCTCGGCGCCGCGCAGCCGGGCCGAGGTCGTCGTGGCTCGCGACGGGTGATCGTCCTCGTCGTGGTCGCGGCGGCCGCGCTGGTCAGGGGCGCCGTCGTCGTCGTGGGCGTCGTGGTCCTGGGCGTCGTCGTGGTCGTGGGCGTCGTGGTCAGCGGCAGCGTCGTGCCGACGCGAGCGCCCCCCGGGCTCGTGTGTCGTCATACCCCCAGCGTGCCGCGAGCGGGCCCGCCGTGGCGGGCCCGCTCGCGATCTGTGGATAACTCAGCCCGGCTGCTCGCCCGCCACCTCCGGCCGCGGCGCGAACTCCGCGCGCGCATGGTCGGCGATCCGCTTCATGAGGTAGCCGTCGAGACCGGCCCCGATGACGCCGCCCGCGACCGGGACGAAGCGGATGAGCCGCCCCAGGGCCTTGCCGCCGACGGTGGTGAGCAGCCGGAAGCCGACCGCCTTGTTGACCATCATGGACGCGGCCTTGGGCAGCCTCGACATCGCCAGCGTCGCGAGCCGCCCGGACCCGGTGAGGCCGGCGGCCGTCGAGATGCCCGCCTTGCGCATGAGGTCGTCCGCGTCCGCGCCGACGAGCGAGAGGAGCACGGCGGCGCGCGCCTCCTTGCTCTTCACGTCGTAGCCGCGGTGCTCGGCGATGGCCGCCACCATCCGGGTCGCGAGGGTGTAGAACTCCAGCACGTTGACCGGGATCGCCACCGGCATCGTGAAGATGCCGCCGACGCCGGTCACGAAACCGCCGACGGCGGCCTTCTTGATGTGGTCGGAGACGATCTCGTCCACGACCTTCTCGTCGTCCTGGCCCTTCTCCCGGCGCGCCTTGACCAGCACCTGGCTGGAGGACTGCAGCGGCCCCACCCCGTCCACGCCGAAGTCGAGCAGCTTGCCGACGAAGGCGTTGGCCAGGTTGTCGAGCGGCCCGTCCTCGGGCGCCTCGGGGTTGTCGGTCGCGACCTCGGACTCACGTCGAGCCACGTCATGTCTCCTCACGTCTGGGGGGCCTGTCTGCGCCTCATCCTGACACGGGGTGCGTTAGGTTGCGCGGTATGACGTCTCCGCAGCGGCCGCCGGGGGCGCGGGTCCTCTGGCCGCTGGCGGCGCTGCTCACCGTGGCGGGCCTGGTCCTGCTCGTGCTGGGGGTCCTCGGCTCGCGCGACCGCGCGAGCGCGGACATGGTGGGGGTGGTCGCCGGGGACCGGGTCAGCGTGGGTGCGGACGGCCTGTCCGTCTGGTCGCGCAGCGCCGGCACGCGGGCCGGCACGGTCTGCACCTTGGACGCCGAGACCCTGGAGCGGCCGGCGGAGGACTTCACCATCCAGGTGGGGGGCGAGCAGTTCCACGAGGTCGCGCGCACCCCGGCCGGCCATCCGACCGGCGACCTGCCGCTCGTCTGCGACACCGAGGACACCGTCTACGCCGGACCGTTCGGGCCGGCCACCGCCCCGACGGGCCTGCGCGGGGGCACCGGGCTCACCCTCGGCCTCCTCCTGCTGCCGCTGGGTCTGGCCTGCGCCGCGCTGGCGGTGCTCGCCCGGCGCCGGAGCGAGCCGGAGAAGGGCCGGGACCCTGGGGCATACACCCTGGACCCGCGCACCGCTCCGCCGCCGCGGGATCCCTACGGACCGCCGCCGTCCGGCCCACCGCAGGGCGGGCCCACGGGGCCTCGCTACGACCTGCCGCCGCCGCCCTGATCCGCGGGCGGGGCGTCGTCGTCGGACTCGTCCGTCTCGTCGGCGGCCTCCGGGTCGCGCAGGAAGGCCTCGAGCTGGGCACCGATCTCGTCGGCGCTGGGCAGGTTGGCCACCTCGGCCGCGAGCAGGCTCTTGCGCCGCTGGCCCTCGATGAAGTGGTCGTAGCGCTGCTCCAGCCCCTCGACGACCTCGCGCGCCTCGTCGTTGCTGGCCAGCTCCTCCTCGATGCGGCCCCGGGTCAGCCCGGCCATGGCCACGAGCTCCTTGGTGGGCAGCACCAGACCGGTGAGGTCCATGAGGGTGTCCGCCGCCGCGACGACGGCGTCGCCGAACTGCGTCTCGGCGAGGTAGTGCGGCACGTGGACCGCGACCCCCATGGTGAGCAGGCCGGACTCGGCCAGCCGCAGGTGCAGCAGCGAGTCCGCGCTGGAGGGGATGCGGACCTGTCCGAAGATGGGGGTGTAGTCCCCGAGCACCGAGTTGTCGCTGGCGAAGCGGGTGGTGCCGACCGGCCGCGTGTGCGGCACCGCCATCGGGATGCCGTGGGCGCTGACCATCCGTCGCACCCCGAAGGCCATCCCGAGCTGGCGCACCGCCTCGACGAAGCCCTCCCACCGGTAGTCCGGCTCCACCCCGTGCAGGAGCAGGAACGGCTCGCCCGCGGCATCCACCATCCGGTAGAGGATGAGCGAGGGGTCGTCGTAGTCGGTGTAGTGGTCGGAGTCGAAGGTCATCAACGGGCGCCGCGACCGGTAGTCGACCATCTCGTCGACGTCGAAGGTCGCGACGACCTCGTGCTCGAGGGTGTCCAGCAGGTGCTCGGCCAGGGTCGAGCGCACCTGGCCGGCGTCGAGGAAGCCGTCCAGCGAGACCAGCAGCAGCGGGGCGGGCTGCGGCTGGCGGGCGGCGTCAGCCTCCAGCCGGAACAGCGGCGAGTGCGTCGTCACGGTGTCTCCTCTCGGGGTCTGCCCAGCACAACGTCGGTCCGGCACCCAGGATTCCATGTCCGCGCGAGACGTGCGGGCGCCGATGATAGGAACGAGGTATGCCCTCCCCCCGGACGCCCTTCCACGACCTGTCCCACTACGTCGCCCTCCCCCGTGTCTCCGGCCTCGCGCTGAGCCCCGACGGCACCCGCCTGGTCACCTCTGTGGCGACCCTCAACGGCGCCGGGACCGGCTACGTCTCGGCGCTGTGGGAGGTCGACCCGACGGGCGAGCGAGCGGCATACCGCATCACGCGCAGCGCCAAGGGCGAGAGCGGCGGGGCCTTCGCCGCCGACGGCGACCTCTACTTCACCTCCGCCCGCCCGGACCCGGACGGCCAGCAGGACGACGCCGCCGAGAGCTCCGCTGCCGGCGCGGCGCTGTGGACCATCCCGCGCCGCGGCGGGGAGGCGCGGGTCGTGCTGAGCCGCCCCGGCGGCGTCGACGCGGTGGCGACCGCCCGGGACGCCGATCGCGTCCTCGTCGTCGCGGGGCTGCTGCCGGGGGCGTCCACGGAGGGGGAGCACGCACAGCTGTCCGCGAGCCGCCGCAAGGCCGAGGTCGACGCGATCCTGCACACGTCCTACCCGATCCGCTACTGGGACCACGACCTCGGCCCGGCGCGGCCGCAGGTCTTCGCCCTGGACGACGGTCCCGCAGCGGGTGTCGAGGCGGTCCCGGAGGACACGGACCACGAGGCACCCGCCGACCTTCCCGGAACCGTCGACCGAGCCCGCGAGGTGCACCTGCGCCTGCTCACCGGCGACCTGCCGACACCCCTGCACGAGCCCAGCCCCGTCGTCGCGCCGGACGGGAGCTTCGCGCTCGTCGGGCTCACCGTGACCCAGGGACGGGCGGACCTGCGCGAGGGTGTCGTGCGGGTGGACCTTGACAGCGGCCGGACGCGCACCCTCGTCGACACGCCGGGCCACGACGCGCACGCGGGACCGGTGAGCCCGGACGGCGCCAGCGCCGTCGTCGTCATCAGCGAGATCACCTCGCCGACGAGCGCACCGCGCCCCCGGCTGCACCTCATGGACACCACGACCGGCGAGACCACGCCGTTGGCCCACGACTGGGACCGCTGGGCGCAGCCGGTCGCGTGGACCCCGGACGGCGCCTCGGTGATCGCGCTCGCCGACAGCGAGGGTCGGCGGCCGGTCTTCCGGATCGACGTCGCCACCGCCGAGGTCACCCAGCTCACCCAGGACGACGCCGCGTGGAGCGAGCTGGTGCTCTCCCCCGACGGCGCCACCGCCTACGGCGTGCGTTCGTCCTACCTCTTCCCACCCGAGCTCGCCCGCCTCGACCTGGCCACCGGCGAGGTCACCCGCCTCCCCGGGCCGGCCGAGCGACCGACGCTCCCGGGCCGGCTGGAGGAGGTCGAGACCACCGCGGAGGACGGCAGCCGGGTCCGCGCCTGGCTGGCTCTCCCGGAGGGTGAGCCGGCGTCGGACGTCGGACACCCGCTGCTGCTGTGGGTGCACGGCGGTCCGCTCGGGTCGTGGAACGCCTGGACCTGGCGGTGGAACCCGTGGTTGATGACCGCGCAGGGGTATGCCGTGCTGCTGCCCGACCCGGCGCTCTCGACCGGCTACGGGCAGGACTTCGTGCAGCGCGGGTGGGGCGCGTGGGGCCAGGCGCCCTACACCGACCTCATGGCGATCACCGACGCGGCCCTGGCACGAGACGACCTCGACGCCGACCGGACCGCGGCGATGGGCGGCTCCTTCGGCGGCTACATGGCCAACTGGATCGCCGGGCACACCGACCGATTCCGGGCGGTCGTCACGCACGCCTCGCTCTGGGCCCTGGACGGCTTCGGGCCGACGACAGACGCCGCGTTCTACTGGCAGCGGGAGATGACCTCGGAGATGGCGCAGGCCAACAGCCCGCACCGCTTCGTCGGGGACATCGTCACCCCGATGCTGGTCATCCACGGGGACAAGGACTACCGCGTGCCGATCGGTGAGGGCCTGCGGCTGTGGTACGAGTTGCTCTCGCGCTCCGGGCTGCCGCAGGCGGAGGACGGCACGACCCCGCACCGGTTCCTCTTCTTCCCGCAGGAGAACCACTGGATCCTCAAGCCCCAGCACGCCACCGTCTGGTATGCCACCGTCAGCGCCTTCCTCGCCGAGCACGTCCTCGGCGAGGAGCGGCCCCCCGCGGCGGAGCACCTCGGCCTGACCCCGCCGACGAAGGACGGCTCGCGCGAGGACGGCTCCCCCGGCGCGTCCTGACCGGGCCGGCCGGGCCGGCTACCCCTCGGCGGCGGTGACGCCGGGCGACCAGAGCAGCGGCGCCGGCGGGCAGCACCAGATGAGCGACCCGCTGCCGTCCGGGGCGGGCACGATCCCCCGGCGCCGCAGCGCGTCCGGGTCGGTGCCGCTGCGGGCCCGCGCCGCGAGCCGCTCGTGCTCCGGGCTGCCGGGGGCGGGCTCGCGGGCGCCCTCGGGAGGGGTCCGCGAGCGCAGCGACGCCTCGAAGGGCAGCAGCCGCTCGTGCCAGAGCTCGGTGACTCGTCGTCGCAGGTCGTCCCTGGTGCCCGTGTTGTCGAGCAGCACGTCGGCGGCCGCGGCGCGGGCGGCGTCGTCGGCCTGGGCCCGCACCCGGTCGCCGGCCGCCTGCTCGTCCATGCCGCGGTCCTGCACCAGTCGTCGCACCCGCTCGCCCTCGGGCACGTCGACGATCACCGTGAGCGCGTAGTCGGCGGCCATCCCCAGCTCGACCAGCAGCGGGATGTCGTGGACGACGACCGCGTCGTCCGGTGCCGCGGCCATGAGCTCGGCGGAGCGGCGCCGGATCTGCGGGTGGGTGATGGCCTCCAGGTCACGCCGGGCCTGCTCGTCGCCGAAGACGACCCGGCCCAGCGCGGGCCGGTCGAGCGACCCGTCGGGTGCCAGCACCTCCGGCCCGAACCGCTCGGAGATCTGCGCGAGGGCGGGCATACCCGGCTCGACGACCTGGCGCGCCACGGCGTCCGCGTCGACCACCACCGCGCCGAGGTCCGCGAGCAGGGCCGAGACCGTCGACTTGCCCGACCCGATGCCGCCGGAGAGCCCGACGCGCAAAGTCATGACGAGGTCTCGCCGCTGCCCTCGCGCCCCTGCCAGGTGCAGACGCAGGCCTCGTTGCCCTCGGCGTCGGCGAGGACCCACCACGACGGGGCGAACTCGTCGGTGACCAGGGTGCCGCCGGCGGCGAGCGCCGCAGCGACCCGCTCCTGCGCGAGGTCGTGCGGGACGGTGATGTCGAGGTGGAAGCGGCCCCGCTGGGTCCGGCCGTCGTCCATCTGCTGGAACCACATCGGGGCCAGCCGCCCCGCCGGGTCCTCGAGCTGGTGCTCGCCGGCCTCGGCGTACCCGAGCACGGCCGCCCAGAACGGCTCGACCGACGGGGCGTCGGTGACGTCGAGCGCGATCTCCAGCGCCGCGACCTCCTGCGGCGTGGCGTCCAGCCCGAGCTCGGCGGCGGCGGCGGTGATCGCGACGGCGAGCGCCCGGTCGCGCGTGGTGAGCGCACCGACGTCGTGGCTGACCGTGGAGACGGTGACGTGCGGGTAGCGCAGGTCGACGTCGGGATGGTGGTCCAGCTCGTCGGCGAGCTCGGCGATCCGCGACACCAGCCGGGCCCCGGTCGAGAAGTCCGGCGAGGCGAAGCGGGTCTGCAGCCTCCCGAGCAGCACCCGCCAGTCGGCGAGCTCGGGGTCGGTGGACAGCGCGTGGTCGGTCAGCGTCTCGGAGGACATACCGCGACTCTGCCAGATCCCGACCGGCCGCACGGTCCGCGTCGACCGACCGGACGGTACGAGGTCCTCGTGGATCTGGGTCAGCGAGTACCAGCGGCCCTAGCCGGCGGCCTCGGCGCGATCCATCGCAGCGTAGATCCGCTTCGGCGAGACCGGGGCGGGCGTGCCGAGGCGCTGGGCGAAGAGCGAGACCCGCAGCTCCTGCAGTGACCACACCACCTCGCGGACGTCGGGGTCCTCCCGACGGTGCGGGGGCAAGGCATCGAGGAAGGACGCGAGCTCGGACTCGACGACTCCGACGTCCTCCATCCGCTGCCGGTCCCGGGGCAGGTCCTGCACCCCCTTGTCGAGCCGCTCGGCCATCGCCCGCAGCCACACCACCATCCGCGGCAGCCGGGCATACCCGACGTCGGTCACGAAGCCGGGCCGCACGAGTGCGTCGAGCTGTCGCCGCAGGTCGGTGGCGAGGTCCGCCGCGGCTGGGGCGTCCAGGCGCTGCAGCCGCAGCGAGACCTCGCGCGCCGTGTCGAGGATCGGGACGAGCGACTCCACGATCTCCAGCACCCGCGGCACGCTCTGCTGCCGCACCCCGGCCAGCGCCGCCTCGAACTGCGCGGGCGTGCGCACCGTGGCCCCCGGCTGCTCGGCCACGACCGAGTCGACCGCCGCGGCGAGCGCGTCCTCGAGCAGGGCGGGCACCGAGCCGTGCGGGTTGTGGCCGAGCGAGAGCTTCTGGCTGTTGGAGAGCAACGCCAGCAGCCGCTTCCACGGCGGTGTCGTGCCCAGCAGCAGCAACCGCCGCACCCCGCGCCGGGTCTCCCGGTCCGCCTCCGAGCGCGTCGCGAGCACGCGCACGTCCACCGCGTCGCCGGTGTCGACGAGCGCCGGGTAGCCCTGCACCTCGCGCGGCCCCACCTGCCGGGTGAAGGTCTCGGGCAACGGGTCGAGGTCGGCGGGCCAGACCGTCAGGCCGGTGCGCTCCACGCCCGAGGCCGCGGCAGCCATCGAGCTGCGCACCGCGGGCGCCAGCTGCTCCTGCAGGGCCGCGAGGTCCTTGCCCTCGCCGAGCACCTCGGCCCGTCCGCGCCGCCGGCCCCGACCCTTGCCCCCGCCCGGCCGCACCGCGCGCTCGACCCGGAAGGTCATCCGCAGGTGGTCCGGCACCCTCTCCCACGGCATGTCCGCGGGGTCCACCCGCACCAGGCCGCGGCCGGTGAGCTCGGCCGCCAGCGCCTCCCGGACCGGGACCTGCCCGACCACGCCGGCCTCGCGCATACCCCGGAGCGCGGCGCGCGCGTGGTCCGGCGCCGGCACGAAGTTGCGGCGCACGTCCTTGGGCAGCGCCTTCACCAGCGCCGTCACCAGCTCCTCGTGCATCCCTGGCACAAGCCAGTCGAAACCCTCGTCCTGCACCTGGTTGAGCACCTCGACGGGCAGGTGCGCGGTGACCCCGTCGGCGTCCGCGCCCGGCTCGAACTGGTAGGTCAGCCCGAAGGTCAGCTCGCCCTGGGTCCGCTCGGTGGGGAAGTCGACGCTCAGTCCGCTCACGCGGTCGCCGGCGTCGCCCACGAGGAGGTCCTCGGTGAAGGTCAGCAGCTGCGGGTCCTCGCGGCGTGCCGTCTTCCACCAGGTGTCGAAGTGCGCGCCGGACACCACCTGCTCCGGGATCCGGGCGGAGTAGAACTCGACGAGCGTCTCGTCGTCGACGAGGATGTCGCGGCGCCGCGCCCGCTCCTCGAGCTGGCCCAGCTCGCGCACCAGCCGCCGGTTGGCGTGGAAGAAGTCGTGCCGCGTCTCCCAGTCCTCCTCGACCAGCCCCTGCCGGATGAAGAGGTCGCGCGCGGTCTCCGGGTCGATCCGCCCCATCGGCACGGCACGCCCCGCGATGAGGGGTATGCCGTAGAGCGTCACCCGCTCGTCCGCGACCGCCGACCCGGCCGAGCGCGACCAGCGGGGCTCGCTGTAAGACCGCTTGACCAGGTGCGCGGCGGCTCGCTCCACCTCGGCCGGGTCGATGACCGCGTTGGTCCGCGCCCACAGCCGCGTCGTCTCGACGAGCTCGGCGCTCATCACCCACTCGGGGTTCCTCCGATGGAGGACGGAGCCGGGCTGGATGACGAAGCGGGCGTTGCGGGCGCCGAGGTATGCCCGTGCCTCGCGTTCCCACATCCCCACGTTGGACAGCAGCCCGGTGAGCAGCGAGGAGTGCACCTGGTCGCTGGTGGCCGGGTGCTGGTTGAGCTCCATCCCCAGCTGCTTGACGGCCCGCTTCAGCTGGGTGTGCAGGTCCTGCCACTCCCGCACCCGCAGGTAGTGCAGGAACTCGGCCTTGCACATCCGCCGGAAGGCGCTGCCGGACAGCTGCTTCTGCTGCCGCTGGAGGTAGCGCCAGAGGTTGAGGACGACGAGGAAGTCGCTGTCGACGACGTCCTTGGCGTCCTTGGCGGTCGTGTCCTTCGATGCCGGCTGTCGAGGGTTCGGCGGGCCCTGCGCACCGCCCGCGCGGCGGAAGCGGGCGTGCGCCTGGTCCGCCTGCTGCTGCCGGTCCGAGGGTCGCTCGCGCACGTCCTGCATGGACAGCGCCGCGACGACGACGAGCACCTCCGTGAGAGCCCCCTGCCGCTCGGCCTCGAGGAGCATCCGCGCGAGCCGGGGGTCGACCGGCAGGCCGACGATGGCCCGGCCGTAGGGGGTGAGGCGCTGGCGCGGCAGGTGCGCGGGTGCCTTGGGGTCGATGGCCTGCAGCTCGGTGAGCAGCCGGACTCCGTCGGCGACCTGCCGCGGGTCCGGCGGCTCGAGGAAGCCGAACTTCTCGATCTCGCCCAGGCCCAGGTTGGTCATCTGCAGGATGACGCTGGCCAGGTTGGTCCGCAGGATCTCGGGGTCGGTGAACTCGGGCCGGCTCGCGAAGTCCTCCTCGCTGTAGAGCCGGATCGCGATGCCGTCGGCGAGGCGCCCGCAGCGCCCGGCCCGCTGGTTGGCCGAGGCCTGGCTGATCGGCTCGATCGGCAGCCGCTGCACCTTGAGCCGCTGGCTGTAGCGGCTGATCCGCGCGGTGCCGGTGTCCACGACATACCGGATGCCGGGGACGGTGAGCGAGGTCTCGGCGACGTTGGTGGAGACGACGATGCGTCGGCCGGTATGCCGGGCGAAGACGCGGTGCTGCTCGGCGGCGGACAGCCGGCCGTAGAGCGGCAGCACCTCGGTGTCGGGCAGGTCGAGCCCGGCGAGCGCGTCGCAGACGTCCCGGATCTCCCGCTCGCCGGAGCAGAAGACGAGCACGTCCTCGCCCGCGCCGTCGCGCCCGGTGTCCTCGGTCCACAGCTCCTCGACCGCCTCGACCACCCCGGTGACCTGGTCGATCTCGACCTGCCGGGGCTCGGCGTCGGCCCCACGGCCCCGCGGCGGCTCCTCACGGGTGAGCGGCCGGTAGCGGACCTCGACCGGGTAGGTGCGGCCGGAGACCTCGATGACCGGTGCCGGCCGCCCCTGCTCGTCGGCGAAGAACTCCGC
Organism: Serinicoccus sp. CNJ-927; assembly: GCF_001942435.1. Taxonomy (NCBI): domain Bacteria; kingdom Bacillati; phylum Actinomycetota; class Actinomycetes; order Micrococcales; family Ornithinimicrobiaceae; genus Serinicoccus; species Serinicoccus sp. CNJ-927. The sequence continues at coordinate 187,966 of NZ_MKKF01000048.1, forward strand.
GAAGCGCTCGACGTCGATGGTGGCCGAGGTGATGATCACCTTGAGGTCGGGTCGTCGCGGGAGCAGCCGGCGCAGGTAGCCGAGGATGAAGTCGATGTTGAGGCTGCGCTCGTGCGCCTCGTCGATGATGAGCGTGTCGTAGCGGCGCAGGTCGCGGTCGCGCTGGAGCTCCGAGAGCAGGATCCCGTCGGTCATGACCTTGACCAGGGTGTCCGCGCGGGAGACGTCGGTGAAGCGCACCTGGTATCCCACGACGGTGCCGAGCTCGGCGCCGAGCTCCTCGCTGACCCGCTCGGCCACCGACCGCGCCGCGATCCGGCGCGGCTGGGTGTGGCCGATCATGCCCTCGACCCCGCGCCCCAGCTCCAGGCAGATCTTCGGCAGCTGGGTGGTCTTGCCCGACCCGGTCTCCCCCGCGACGATCACCACCTGGTGCTCGGCGACCGTCTGCAGCAGGTCCTGGCGCCGCTCGGAGACGGGCAGCTCGGGCGGGTAGTGCAATGATCCGCGGGCGGGCTGGGCCTTCCGTCGTGCGGCGGTGGCCGCGGCGGCCTGCTCCCGCGAGGCTCCGCGTGAGCGACGGTCCGACCCAGGGCCCGAGCGTGTCGGTGACCCTGTGCCGCGAGGCCGGCGCCGGCTACGACGCCCGGAGCCGGCGCGGCCTCGGCTCCCCTGCTGCCGACCGCTGCCCGCGTCGGGGTCACGTCGGTCGGGCTCGGGCACGCCCTCCACTCTAACGAGGCGGCACCACCGGGTTTCCGAGCGGCGGCGTCCCGGTCCGGCGGCGGCTCTGCGGCTCAGGCCGCGCCGCTGCGGGGCACCAGGCCGGAGGCGACCGGCAGGTGGGTCACTCCCGCGTGGGTGGCGAGGAAGGTGCCCCAGAGGGTCAGCCCGGCGTCCTCGCAGGCATCGAGGGCGTACTGGTGCAGGGCCCGATCGGCGTCACTGACCCCGCCACGCGGGCGGGCGAGCGCCAGGACGAATCCGGGCGTGTCCGGCAGGTCCGCGATGACCGGGATCATCCGCGCCACCACCTGGGTCGGGTCCTCCTGCGCCACCTCCCCCACCACGACGGGTTGGGCCAGCGTGCCGCCGGGGCGGCAGAGGAGGAAGCCCAGCGCGCCGGCGGCGCGGTCGGCGTCGCTCACGACGAGGTCCACGACATCGGCGGCCAGCACCGGGTCGTCGAGCGGACGGGCGGGCCAGTCATCAGGAAGGTTCTCGAAACTCATGACGGCCAGCCTGCCCCGGCGCGCGATCGTCGCGCAGAAGTTGTCCACAGCCCCGGCATACCTGGGACCGACGTCGGGGTAGCACGACCTCCATCGGGATGTGTGCCGATGAAGCTCCTGCTAGGCCGACGTCGGTCCGGAGGGGCGGTATGCCCGGTGGTGCCCCTCAGAGCAGCTGGGAGACCGCGTGGATCACCAGTCCGACCAGCGCGCCCACGACGGTGCCGTTGAGCCGGATGAACTGCAGGTCGCGACCGACGTGCAGTTCGATCTTGTCCGACGCCTCGCGAGCGTCCCATCGCGCGATGGTCCCTGAGATGACCGAGGTGAGCTCGGGCCCGTAGCGCTGGACCAGGGACACCACGGTGTCGGCGACCCACGCGTCCAGCCGCGCCTGCAGCCGCTCGTCGTCGACGAGCTGTCGACCCAGTGCCGCCAGCCCGGTGCTCATCCGGGTGCGCAGCGCCCCCTGCGGGTCGTCCAGGGCGTCGAGGACGGAGGTGCGCAGCGTCTCCCCGAGGGCGACGCCCGTCGCGCTCACCTGCGGGTGGTCCAGGACCCGCTCCTTGAGCGACTCGAAGCGCTCGCGGGTCCGCTCGTCCTCCTGCAGGTCGCGGCCCAGCTCGGCCAGGTAGGCGTCGAGGGCGTGCCGCACGGTGTGCTCCGGGTCGTCCTTGACGTCGCGGGCCCAGCGCAGCACCTCGGTGTAGACCCGTCGGGTCACCTGGTCGTTGACCCAGGTCGGGGCCCAGGCGGGGGCGCGCGAGCGGACGATCGTCTCTACCTGGTCCTGGTGCAGGGCGAGCCAGGCGTGCAGCTCCCGGGCGAAGAGGTCGACGAGCCCGCGGTGCGAGCCGTCCTCGACGACACGCTCCAGGAGGTGACCGGCGACCGGGGACAGCGGCTCCTCGCGCACCCGCGGGAGGACGACGTCGTCGACGAAGGTGCGGATCTCGTCCTCGTCCAGGCGCTCGACGGCACGGCGCAGGAAGGGCGCCGCCTCGGAGACCACGCGCTCGACGTGCTCGGGCTCGCGCAGCCACTCGCCGACCCGGTGCACGACCTGGGCGTCGAGGAGCTTGTCCCTCAGCACCTGCGGGGTGAGGAAGTTGTCGGTGACGAACTGCTCGAGGCTCGCCCCGAGGTCGTCCTTGCGCCGACGGACCAGAGCGGTGTGCGGGATCGGCAGCCCGAGCGGGTGCCGGAAGAGCGCGACAACGGCGAACCAGTCGGCGATCGCCCCGATCATCCCCGCCTCGGCACCCGCGTTGACGTATCCCCAGATCCCGTCGCGCCCGTGGGTCAGCACGTAGATGACCGCCATGACCACGAGCAACCCGGTCGCAACGGTGCGCATCTGCCGCAGCCCGGCACGGCGCGACGCGTCGTCCTGTCGGATCACGGCGCGCTGCTGGTCGACGGTGCCTTCCACGGGTCCCTCCTGCAGGTATGCCGGTGCGGACGACGAGCGGTCGGACGTGACCGACCGGGCGGTCCAGCCTAGTCCGAGTATGGTCAGCGGATGAGGTGGGTGCGGCTCGGGGCGGCGCCGGCTGCCACCTGCCTGCCGGTCTCGCTGGGCGCGGCCTCCCTGGCCCAGAGCCCGTCTCGCGCGCTGGACTCGGCGGTCGCCGTCGAGGCCGACGGCACGACGGTCGGCCGTTCGTCCGACGCCGAGCTGATCGTCTGGCAGGTCGTCGGCGACGACGCCGACGCCGCTCCCGACGTGACCTGCACCGTGACGGACGACGCCGGCGGCGGCCTCTCGGGCGAGGTCGGTCCGGGCCCGCTCCTGGGCTCCGGCGACGAGCAGCTGCGCCGGGTCGCGCGCTACGACGTCCCCGCGTGGGTGGCCTCCACCACGGTGGACTGCGCCCCCGACGACGCGGACCTGCGGCTCACCCCAGGGTATGCCGAGCCGACGGCCGCTCATCGCGTGGCTGCCCGCTGGTTCGGCGGCGGCGGGGCGGTCGGGGTCGTGCTCGTCGGGGCTGGCCTCGTGATCGGTCGACGCGACGGCGCCCGCACCGGCGCGCCGTCGTCCGCCGGAGGCCCGACCGGGAGCGGTGGTCAGGTCACTCCGCCTGCCCACGGCACGGAGCGTCCGCGCGTGCGGGGGCTCACCTTCCGCCCGCCGGGCGAGGGTCGCTGAGGCTCCCACCAGCATCGGCGTGGATGACGCCTTGACCACGCGTCGGGCCGCGCCCCCTCGGTCCCGAGAGCGCGCGACTGCACCGGGGATGTCTCGGAATCGACCTCTTCGCCGATGGGGTGCAGGGCAACCACTCGCGGCGCCCGGTGGGTGACAGATGGCACGCCGGGAGGTATCCCCCGTGTGCCAAGGTGGAACGCACGACACAATGGGCGCGTCACAGCGTGTGCCTCGCATCCTGACGGGGGGCGGGAGCACGACGACACGGCCACCCGAGGAGAGACGATGACCGACCAGCCGCAGCCGCTCGCCGCGCCCGAGCCCGAGGGTGAGTCGTTGGTGCTGACCGCGCCCGGCCCGACCGAGCCCGTCGCCCAGACGGCCGCGCCGAAGATGGCGCCGCAGGTCGACCCCGAGGCGATGCCCGCCCTGGACGCCAAGGTCGAGACCTACCTCGCCGGACTGACCGGGACCGAGACGAAGTCGCCCGAGTTCGCCCAGCGCGCGGCTGACGTCCGCACCATGGGCGACGCCGACATCCGGGCGGCGGCCGAGACCTCCAACCGGTTGCTGAAGTCACCGGTCCGCGCGATCCAGTCCGGCGGGGTGTCCCGGGAGTCCAAGGTCGCGCAGACCCTCACCGAGCTGCGGCACACGGTGGAGGACCTCGACCCGGCCCAGGCCACCGGGGTGAAGAAGTGGTTCGAGCGGCTGCCGTTCTCGGACCGGCTGACGAAGTACTTCCAGAAGTACGAGTCCGCGGAGAAGCACCTGGACGCCATCCTGCACGCGCTCAAGAGCGGCCAGGACGAGCTCGCCAAGGACAACGCCGCGCTCAACATGGAGAAGCAGCAGCTGTGGGAGTCGATGGGACGGCTGAACCAGTACGTCTACATCGCCGAGCGGCTCGACGCCAGGGTCGCCGCGACCATCGCCGAGCTGGACAGCAGCGACCCCGAGCGCGCCAAGGCGCTGCGCGAGGACGTCCTGTTCTACGTCCGGCAGAAGCACCAGGACCTGCTCACCCAGCTCGCCGTGTCGATCCAGAACTACCTCGCGATCGACATCGTCATGAAGAACAACATCGAGCTCATCAAGGGCGTCGACCGGGCCTCCACCACGACGGTCTCGGCGCTGCGGACCGCTGTGCTCGTCGCGCAGGCGCTCAACAACCAGAAGCTCGTGCTCGACCAGATCACCGCGCTCAACCAGACCACCTCCCAGATGATCCAGAGCACCAGTGAGCTGCTGCGCGACAACTCCGTCGCCATCCAGGAGCAGGCCGCGTCCTCCACGCTGGGGCTGGACCAGCTGCAGGCCGCCTTCACCAACATCTACGCCACGATGGACGCGATCGACGAGTTCCGGGTCCAGGCCCTGGACGGCATGTCGCAGACGATCGGGGTGCTCGAGGGCGAGGTCGAGAAGTCGCGCAGCTACCTCGACCGCGCCAAGCGCACCGACGTGCGCCTCGCGGCGGGCCAGCTGGACATCGAGGGTTCGGGCCCCTCGCGCCGGGGCTGACGTGGGGTTCTCCGACCTGCTGGACCGGATGCTCGGCCGGTCCGCCCCGGCCGACGACCGGATGAGCCTGCCCGCGCCGCCGACGGCGCAGGACGTGGAGCAGGCACTGGCCTCGACCGAGGAGCTGCTCGCCTCCGCGGCGCTGCCCTCCGTCGTCGTCGCCCGCGGCAGCAGGGTCATCGACACGGTGCGGGACACCGTGCCGCGGCTGGAGAAGCTCAGCGGCAGCGACCTCGGCTACACCGTCATCGCGACGGCGACGGACTACCTGCCCGAGGCGGTCGGGGCCTACCAGCGGCTACCCCGGCGGTATGCCGACACCCGGCCGGTCGACGGCGCGAAGACCTCACTCATGGTGCTCGTGGACCAGCTCGACCTGCTGGGCCTGACGATGGACAAGGTCTTCGACGCGGTCTACCGCCAGGACGCGCGCGAGCTCGTCGCCCAGGGCCGGTTCATCGCCGAGAAGTTCGGGTCCGCCGGTGCCGGCGGGTCGCTGCGCGTCGAGGAGGCGGACCACGCGCCCGTGCCAGCAGCGCCGCCGACCGACGGGGAGCCGCTGTCGCCGCCGGAAGGGGTGGACCGGTGAGCCGGCTGGGCGACGCCGTGGACCTGCTCGCGCGGGTGGGCCGCGAGGCCGGCCTGGACGAGCAGGCGGTGCGGGTCGAGGGCCAGCACCTCGCCGCCGCCGTCCTGGAGCATCCCGGACCGGGCGAGGCGCACACCCTCTGGGCCCGGGCCTTCGACCGCCCCACCAGCGACTTCTTCGGCGCGGTGCCCAAGGGTCGCCGGTATGCCTCGATCCCCACCCCGCTGCTGTCGACGCTCGTCGCCGAGAGCAGCCCCCGGGCGTCGGGATACGCCCAGGCGCTGGCCGACGTCGCGACCGCTGCCTGCACCCTGCCCGGCGCGGGGCAGCTCAGCGTCGGCAAGGCGACGTCCGTGGCCCGCGCGCAGCTGGCCGCCGCAGGGGTGGCTCCCGCGCACGGGCCGGGCTCCCCCACCGCCGGGCTCACCCCGCCGCAGGCCGGTCCGTCGCCGTCCACGGGGGCACCCGCCGGTCTGCCGGGTGCCCCGAGCGAGGCGTCCGCACTCTCCGCCGACCTGCTCCGCCGGGCGCAGGAGCAGGGGGCCCGGGTCCGCGACATGCTCACCTCCCTCTCCGCAGGCAGCCAGACCTACCAGCCGGCACCGACACAGCCGCCCGGGCCGGAGAGGTACCCGACGGGTGCGCCGGCCGGGACGGGTCCCGGTCAGGCCGCACCGGACCAGACCACCGGCGCGGGTCCGGCGCCCGAGGTCGCCGCGACCGCCGAGGACCCGGCGGCGACGGCGGAGCCGCAGGAGGAGCCCGAGCCGGAGCCCTCGGTGGAGGAGCTCCTCGCCGAGCTGGACGAGCTCATCGGTCTCGAGCGGGTCAAGGCCGAGATCCACCGCCAGGTCGCCGTGCTCAAGATGGACGCCCGTCGGCAGGAGGCCGGCCTCAAGGTGGCCACCCTGACCCGGCACCTCGTCTTCGTCGGCAACCCCGGCACCGGCAAGACGACCGTGGCCCGGCTCGTCGGCGGGATCTACCGCGCGCTGGGTCTGCTGAGCAAGGGGCAGCTGGTCGAGGTGGACCGCAGCGAGCTGGTGGCGGGATACCTGGGGCAGACGGCCGCCAAGACCGCCGAGGTGGTCGGCAGCGCTCACGGCGGGGTCATCTTCATCGACGAGGCCTACAGCCTGGGTGGCGACCAGTACGGCAAGGAGGCCATCGACACCCTGGTCAAGGAGATGGAGGACCACCGGGAGGACCTCGTCGTCATCGTCGCCGGCTACCCGGACCCGATGGCGGAGTTCATCGCCACCAACCCGGGCCTGGAGAGCCGGTTCCGCACCATCATCGAGTTCGAGGACTACACCGACGACGAGCTCGGCGCGATCCAGCAGCAGCTCGCCGGGCAGATGGACTACGACCTGTCCCCCGAGGCGGTGGAGCGCTTCGCGGAGATCCTGGCGGCGACACCGCGTGGGCCCAGCTTCGGCAACGGCCGGTTCGCCCGAAACCTCCTCGAGGCGGCCATCGGCCGGCACGCCTGGCGGTTGCGGGACATCACCGACGTCGACGTCACCGCGTTGCGCACCCTGCAGCGCGAGGACTTCGAGGACCGTGACGCGGTCGACCTCTCGCCGGACGCGCCGCTCGGTGCTGTCGGGGCGCCGGAGGACCCGGCGGCCGACGGGGTTCCCGGCGACGGGGTGGGGCACGAGCCGGTGGAGGGTGACGCGCCCGAGGAGCCGCGCCCGTGAGCACACCGGGACAGGCCACCCCCTCGGCCTCGGCAGCCGCACCGTCGCAGGCCACGGGGTCCTCCGCCGCGACGGCCACCCCCACCTCCCCGGGCACGGCGCCGAGCGCAGCCCCGGCCTCGGCGACGCGGACCGCCCGGCCGGCCGCACGACCGAGCACCACCCCGCGGTTGCTGCGCGTCCTGCGCGGCGTCGCGGCGGCGGTGGCCCTCCTCACCGGGGTGGCCGCCTCGGGCACCCTGTCCACCGACGGTGTCGCGGCCACCCCCACCGCACTGGCGCAGGAGTGGACGGCGACGCAGCGGGCCTCGGTGCTCGTCGCCGAGGCGGACCAGGCGCTCGCGCAGCGTGTCGTGGACGGCGACACCGACGAGAGCCGCGCCGCCTTCGAGCGGATCACCACCGAGGTCAGCCGCGAGCTCGGGACCGTCGGTGACGACGGCGGCGCGCCCGAGGCCTGGGCCACCTACCTCGTCGCGGCCGAGCGGGCCGGCACCTCCGTCGGCTACAGCGCCGGCGAGGGCCAGGACCGCTACGGCACGGCCCGGCAGGGAGCGGCCGACGCGGGCCAGGCGCTGCAACGGGTCGCGGACCAGCGGGTGGACGCGCTCTCCGGGCCCCGCTCGGAGCTGACCGGCGTCCTGGGCACGCTCGCCACCCTCGCGCTGCTCGGTGTGCTCGTGGTCCTGGCCCTGCGCACCCGACGGATCGTCAACGTCCCGGTGCTGGCGGCGACCGCGATCACCGCGGGACTGACCTACCTCTCCGTCAACCCGGGGAGCCTGCCGGTCGACTACGAGGCCCAGCTGGCCTCGCCGGCCACCACCGCCACCGCGCTGGCCTCGGTCCACGAGGCTCGCGCCGCCCAGCTCGCCGAGTCCGTCGCGCCGGCGACGCGTGGCAGGGTGCCGCGGCCGCCGCCGGGGAGGCTCTGGCGGCGGCGGACGAGGGCAGCGACCTGGTCACCGACTGGGAGGAGATCGCCGAGGGGGACGCCGACGGCGCGTCGATCTCGGCCTCCCAGGAGGACTTCGAGGGACTGGCCGCGACTCTCGAGCAGCGGCTCGACGACCAGCTCGCGGCCGTCGACACCCAGGTCGGTGCGCCGGCGCTCATCACCGCCGGGGCAGCGCTCCTGCTCGGCGTGGTCGCCGCAGCCCTCGCGTGGACCGGGATCACGCGACGCCTGCAGGACTACCGGTGAGTGCTGCGCGCGGGGGTGCGCGCTCCTCGGTCCAGCGCGAGCTCGACCTGGCGGAGCAGTCCCAGCACGCGGGGATCCGTGGCTCGACGGGCGGCGCGTGGGGCTGGGCGCTCGGCCTCGTCCTGCTCGTCCTCGGGGTCCTGGTGAGCGGCCCGGACCCCGACCCGGACACCGTGCAGGCCATCGGCACCACCGACGAGGCCCGGGTCGCGCGGCTGGACGTCGCGGTGGCTGCGGACGAGGGCCGGGCGACCTTCGACGAGGCGACGGCACGGGTGGCCGACCAGCGCGCCCGTATGCTGGCCTCGCTCGAGAACACGACAGGGGCCTCGGCACCCGTCGCGGCCACCGGTCTGGCAGCGGCGGCGCCCGCAGGGATCGCCTTCGCCCTGCCGGGTCGGAGGAAGGACTCATGAGCGGCACACCGCGGGACGACAGCGACGGACGTGAGGGCCGGGACGGGGTTGGCGAGGCCGACCGGCCGATGCTCGTGCTCGGCGAGGACCTGCCGGACGTCGAGGACACCACGATCGAGGAGCTACGCGCCCAGGAGGCCGCGCTGGAGCAGCAGCGTCGCGAGCTCGCCGAGCAGGCGGAGCAGGAGCGGGACCTCGCCCGGCAACGCCTGGCCTCGCAGCGCCGGGAGGTCGAGCGCGAGCTGGCCCGGCGCCAGCGCGAGATCGACGACGCCGAGCGCCGCCTGGTCCGCACCGAGCGTCGGCTGCGTCGGCAGGCGGCGCGGATGGGCCAGGAGGACCGGGTCCCCCGCGTGTCGACCACCAGGACCACACGCAGCTCCAACCGTCTCCTCGCGGGGCCCGTGAGGTGAGCAGTCGGCGTATACCCCACCTGCGGACGGTCATCACCCTGCTGGTCGCCTCGATGCTCGCGCTGGTCGTGGGTGCTGCCCTGTCCGCCTCCCGGGCGGACGAGCGGGACGTCGCCACGTTCGAGGGCCTGGACGAGAGTCGTGCCCTCCTGCGCGAGGCCACCGACGCGCTCGACAGCGAGATCGTCCGGCAGGCCACCGGGGAGCCGGCGGCACCCGACGCGGACGGTGACCTCGGCAGCGCCGGCCTAGCCCGGATCGCCTTCGACCGCGGCGACGTCCCCTCCTACTACCGCGACGACCTCGAGCCCCTCAACGCCGCGCTGTCCTCGACGGACACCGCCCCGGTGCGGGCCGCCACCACGTGGGAGGAGACACGGAACACCTTCCGGTATGCCGTGTCCAGCACCGAGGTGGACGACGCGCGCGAGCACATCACGCCCGGCTCGCCCTGGGCCACGACGCTCATGTGGGGTGGCGCGCTGGTGCTCCTGGGCGTCTCGGTGGTGCTCTGGCGCTCCGGCGCCCGCCTCGCCGCAGGATTCGCTCTCGCCGGCCTGCTCGCCAGCGGACTGGCCCTGGCACAGGACCCCTTCTTCGACGGCGTGACCGCCCGTGCCGAGGCGCACGAGGAGGCGGTCGACCGCGCCGACGACGTGCGCGACGAGGTCCGGCGCGATCTCGAGGTGATGCTGGGGCTGCGTGCGCTCGAACCGTACGAGCAAGGGGACGACGGCTTCTGGGAGCAGACCTACGGCCTGGAGGAGCTCGGGGTGGCGCACGACGAGTGGGCGCAGGCGCGGGCCGAGCTGGGCGACGCCCTGGCGCAGGACAGCACCACCGAAGAGCTGCGCTCCGCCGCGCTGGGCGTCATCGACGCCGCCGGTGAGGCGTCGGTCGACGTCGAGGCCGAGGTCGAGACGCTGCGGCAGTCCGTCGTCGACACCGCCGAGCAGGGATGGGCGCCCGGCCTCATGTTGCCCGGGCTGGCCCTCGTCATCCTGCTCCCCCTCGCCGGCCTCGGGATCGAGGCCTGGCGCCGACGCCAGGAGGGCGAGGACCGGTGACCGGCGGACACGCGTACGCCCCCGTGGCGCCCGGGTCGCTCGGGGCGGACGTCCCGGACACCGAGCTGCTCGCCTACCTCGACGCCATGCTGCGGTGGAAGGACCGCCGTCGCACCGAGCTCGCGGCGCTGGACGAGGCCGCCCTCGAGGTGACCGACCCGGGCGAGCGTGCCGCCCTGACCCCGGACGTGACCCTGTCGATGACCCTGTGGCAGGCGGTCGCCGACCGGCTCGCCCTCATCCTGGCCACCTGGGACAGCGGCCGGGTCGGTGAGCAGGAGCGTCGCCGCATCACCACTCTGGTGTGGGGCTCGCTGGAGCAGCCCGGCACGCGCGGCGCCCAGTCCCTCGCCGTGTCCCTGCCGGAGGCTGCCGGCTCTCGGACTCCCTCGCCTCCTCGCTGCGCTCCCGGCTGCGGCTGGACGGCGCCGACCCAGACCTCGCCGGACGGCTGCGCTCGCTGCGTCAGCAGATCGAGCGGATCGCGGACCAGGTGGCCCTCATCCCCGGTTCCCGGCGCTCCTCGGCCGCGAGCGCACACGCGGAGCTGGACCGACGCCTCACCGACGTCACCGACCGCGCCGCCCGGGGGGCCGACGTCGGTGGGCTCCTCGCCCCGCTGGAGTCCCGCGCGGCGACGATCGAGCGCGACCTCATCGTCGCCGCCTCGGCCCGGGCGCACGCCAAGGCCGACCACGCCCAGGCGACCCGCGAGGTGGCCGAGCTCACCGCGCGGGGGCAGGCGGTGCGCTCGCTCGCGCACCGCGCCGTCGCCTCGGTGACGCCGTCGCCCCGGCTGGGCGTCCCCGACGTCACCGCGCTGGGGGACGTGCCGACCGAGCCCGCCGAGCTGAGCGCATACCGGGAGCGACTGGGGCGGGTCGAGCGGGCGCTGAGCATGGCGCACGCGGAGTATGCCGCCGCGCTGGATCGTCTCGAGGACCTCACCGAGCGGGCGCACCGGGTCCGCGCAGCGCTCGCGGTGGCCGGTTCGGAGGATGCCATGAGCACCGTCGCGGACCAGACGGCGGCCGTGCTGGAGGACCGACCCACCGACCTGACGCGACTGGAGGCGCTGGTGCAGGCGCAGGAGAGCTACGCGAAGACGATGGGGGTGCGCCCGTGAGCGGGTCACCGTGCCGGGAGCCCGGGTGCACCGGGTCCTACGAGGACGGGTGGTGCAACGTCTGCGGCTCCCCCGAGCCCCGGCAGGCCCCGATCGAGGCGACCCCCGCCCGTCCGGTGCCCGCGAGCGCCGACCCGGAGCCGGACGGCGCACCCGGTTCGGGCGCCGACCCCGCCGCGGCGTCCGGCCACATGGTCGCGACCCCCGCCCCCGGGCAGAGCCGTCAGGCCGTCCGTGCGGCCCGGGTGCGCCGCCGCCGCGCCGGGGCGGACAGCCGCCGCTCGCGGCTCGGCCTGGGCCTGACCACCGTCCCGGACGTGCCGGAGGGCGACCCGGTCGAGAAGCTCATGACCGACCCCCAGGTGCCCGAGGACCGGCGGGTATGCCCCGCGTGCGGCGCCGACGTGGGCCGCGCCGCGGGCGAGGGCGAGGGGCGCCAGCAGGGGTTCTGCCCGCAGTGCCGGGCGCCCTACTCCTTCACCCCTAAGCTGGAGCCGGGCGAGCTCGTGGCGGGGCAGTACGAGAACGTCGGCGCGCTCGCCCACGGCGGGATGGGCTGGATCTACCTTGGTCGCGACAAGAACGTCTCGGACCGCTTCGTCGTGCTCAAGGGACTGCTCAACACCGGCGACGACGACGCCCTCGACGCCGCGGTGGCCGAGCAGCAGTTCCTGGCCCAGGTCAAGCACCCGCTGATCGTCGAGATCTACAACACCGTCCAGCACGACGGCGACGCCTACACGGTGATGGAGCACGTCGGCGGGCGCAGCCTCAAGCAGCTGCTGCAGGACCGGATGCGCGAGGCGGGCCGCTACACGCCCTTCCCGGTCGACCAGGCCCTCGCCTACGTCATCGAGGTGCTGCCCGCCTTCACACACCTGCACGACCTGGGCCTGCTCTACTGCGACTTCAAGCCCGACAACCTCATCCACGAGCGCGACGGCATCAAGCTCATCGACCTCGGCGGGGTGCGTCGGCAGGACGACCTGGAGTCACCGATCTACGGCACCGTGGGCTACCAGCGCCCGAGGTGGCCGAGGTGGGGCCGTCGGTCGCCTCGGACATCTACACGATCGGCCGCACGCTGTGCGTGCTCACCTTCGAGTTCCGCGGCTATCAGAGCGACTACGTGCACACCCTCCCGCCGCTGTCCCGGGTCCCGGCGTTCACCGAGCACGACGCCTTCTACCGCATCGTCGCCCGCTGCTGCGCCCCGGACCCCAACGACCGTTTCACCTCCGTGGAGGAGCTGCGCAGCCAGCTCGTCGGGGTGCTGCGGCAGGTCGTGGCCGCGAGCGGGCCCGAGCGCCCGGCCACGCTGTCGTCGCACAGCCCGGCCTTCGAGCCGCCGGTCACGACCGGAGAGACGCTGTCGTGGTGGGAGCTGCCCGAGCTCAAGCGGGACGAGCAGGACCCCATGCTCGACTGGATCGCCAGCCACACCGGCAACGACCCGGCCGCCACCTACGAGACGCTGTTGTCGGCACCCGAGGAGAGCGCCGAGGTCTTCCTCGCGCGGGCGCGAGCGGGCATACGGGTGGGGCAGGAACGCTGGGTGGACGACGCCGTCCGCGGGCTGCTGGACGAGGACCCGTGGGACTGGCGCGGCTCGTGGACCCGGGGCCTGTGGTCGCTGTCGCAGGCCGACGGCGAGGAGACCGTCACCGCCGCCCGGGCCCAGGAGGCCGCCGGGCACTTCGCCGCGGTGCGCGACGCCCTGCCCGGCGAGATCGCGCCCCGTATGGCGTTGGCGCTGGCCACCGAGCTCGCCGGCTACGGCTCGGCGGCCGAGCAGGACTACCTGCGTGCCTGGCGCACGGACGCCGCATACGTCGCGCCGGCGGCCTTCGGGCTGCACCGCGTGCGGCTGCAGCGGGACGACGCGGAGGGGGCGATCACCGCCCTGGACTCGGTCCCGGCGAGCAGCCGGGCCCACCCGCGGGCCCGGTGGCTGCGGGCCGAGCTGCTCCGGCGCCGCGGCAGCCTGGCGGACCTGCGCGAGTCGATGCACTCGGTGCGCCGGCTGACGCTGGACCCGCGGCAGCGGGCACAGTTCAACGCCGTGCTCTTCGAGCAGGCGCTGGAGCAGGTCACCCAGCACGGCCCGAAGCCCGACTGGCAGGTCGGCGAGGTCACGCTGACCCGCGACGCCCTGCAGCGGGCGCTGGAGAAGGAGTACCGCGTGCTCGCCGACTACACCCCCGACCCGCAGGAGCGGGCCGGGCTCATCGACCGTGCCAACGCGGTCCGTCCCTGGAGCTGGACATGACGCAGCAGACCCCCGAACCGGTGGACTCCGCGGGGCACGACGAGCGCGCCCCAGGCGAGCCCGACCCCGGCGCCTTGCCGGACGACCCGACGGCTCCGATCCCGGCCCCGGGCGCGCGCACCGGTGGTGCGGCGCACGCCGACGGGGAGCGCCCCGACGCAGGGCGGGCCGGGCGGAGCGAGGCGGACCCGGGGCTGGACCGGGCGGACGCCCCGACCGAGGAGCGGGAGGGTGAGCCGGAGCGCGAGCCGGCGGACGCCCCCACCGAGGACGAGGCCGAGCAGGAGCCGGAGCCGTTCAGCGAGGGGCCTCCCCCGCTCCCCGAGCCGATGCTCGTGCTCGGTGGTGACCTCGCCCCGGCGCGCGCGGCCGAGCCGACCCCCACGGTGGATCACGGGACGTGCGCCTCGTGCGGTAGCCCCTACGACGAGGACGGGTGGTGCACCCAGTGCGGCGAGCGCCGCCCCGACCCCCGGCACCACACCAGCGCCAGCCCGTCCGCCGCCGTCGCCGCGGTCTGCGACAAGGGACGACGCCACCGCGACAACGAGGACGCGATGGCGCTCTGGGCCGACGACGCCCTCCCCGGCCGCGCGGTGCTCGTCGTCTGCGACGGCGTGTCGAGCGCGCCACGCTCCGCCGAGGCGAGCGAGGCGGCTGCCGAGGCGGCCCTCGCGGTGCTGACCAGGGGGACCACCCCGCACGAGCGGCACGGCGAGGCGGCTCGCGCCGCGGCCGCCGCCGTCGAGGAGGTCGCCACGCAGTTCGCGACGGAGTCGACCGCCCCGTCCTGCACCTACGTCGCGGCCGTGATCGAGGGAGGTCGTGCCTCCGTCGGTTCGATCGGCGACAGCCGGGCCTACTGGTTGCCGGACGAGGGCGAGCCGCGCCGGCTGAGCACCGACGACTCCATGGCCGAGGAGCAGATCCGGGCCGGCATCAGCCGCGCCGAGGCCGAGGCGGGCCCGCTCGGGCATACCATCACCCGGTGGCTCGGCCCGGACGCCCCGGACGTGGAGCCGGCGGTGACCGAGCAGGACGTGAGCTCCCCCGGCTGGGTCCTGGTGTGCAGCGACGGTCTGTGGAACTACGCCTCCGAGCCCGCCGACCTCGCCGCGGTGGTGAGCTCCCGCGCCGGCGAGGCCGGGGCGGAGCCGCTGGTGCTCGCCGAGGCGCTGGTCGCGTGGGCCAACGAGCAGGGTGGCGCCGACAACATCACGGTCGCCCTCGCCCGCTGCGCGGGCACGAGGCAGGATGGTGCACATGGCTGAGTTCTCCTCGACCGTGCACCAGAACGAGTTCCTGCCCGACGGCGGGACCGACGTCCACGCGATCGTGTCGGTGACCTGCACCGACGCGGGGGCGGTGGTGCCGACGACGACGGGCGGCTCCGGCGGGGAGGCGGGCGAGGTCATCATCGTCGACGTCTCCGGGTCGATGGACGTGCAGGGGGTGCAGGCGGCCGCGTATGCCGCGTCGGCGGCCCTGGACCAGATCGTCGACGGCGTGTGGTTCGCCATCGTGGCCGGCAACCACGAGGCCGCGCTGTGCTACCCGACCGGCAACACCGCCGCGATGGCGCGCATGTCGGCCCAGACCCGGCTCGAGGCGAAGCGCTCGCTGCAGCGGCTGGTGCCGGGCGGCGGGACGGCGATGGGCCGGTGGCTGCTCGCCGCCGGGCAGCTCTTCGGCACGGTGCCCTCGCTGTCCAAGCGGCACGCGATCCTGCTCACCGACGGCGCCAACCAGCACGAGACCCCGCAGGAGCTCACCTGGGCGCTGGAGCAGGTGCGTGGCCGCTTCCAGGCGGACTGCCGCGGGTTGGGCGCGGCGTGGCAGGTCGCCGAGGTGCGACGGATCGCCGAGGCACTGCTGGGGGGTGTCGACCTCATCCGGACCTGGGACGGGCTGAGCGAGGACTTCGCCGCGCTCATGAGCACGTCGATGAGCAAGGGGGTCAGCGAGGCCCAGCTGCGGGTCTGGGCCCCGCAGGGCGCCGAGGTGCTCTTCGTCAAGCAGGTCAGCCCCACGCTGGAGGACCTCTCCGGGCGACGGGTCGAGGTGAACCCGCTCACCGGCGGCTACGACACCGGCGCCTGGGGCGACGAGACACGGGACTACCACGTCGCCGTCCGGCTGGCTCCCAAGGGCATCGGACAGGAGCAGCTGGCTTCGCGGGTGCAGCTCGTCGTGGGCGAGGAGGTGCAGACCCAGGGACTGGTCAAGGCCGCCTGGTCCGCCGACGACGTCCTCACCGCGCAGATCAGCCCCGAGGTGGCGCACTACACCGGGCAGACCGAGCTGGCCTCGGCCATCCAGGAGGGTCTGCGGGCCAAGGCGATGGGCGACGACGTGACCGCCACCTCACGACTGGGCCGGGCGGTCCAGCTCGCGCAGGCGACCGGCGACGACGGCGCGACCTCCCGGCTGTCCCGGGTGGTCGACATCGACGACGCCGCCACCGGGCGGGTGCGGCTGCGGCGCGACGTGGACCGGCTCGACGAGATGGAGCTGGACACCGCGTCGACCAAGACCACCCGGGTGCGGCCCGGCTGATGGTGCTCTGCCCCGAGGGTCACGAGAGCGAGGCCACCGACTACTGCGACACCTGCGGCTCACCGATCAGCGCGGTGCCGCTGCGGGCGGCGCAGCCGGCCGTGGGCCCGGTCGTGCCGGGTGCGACCGAGGGGTCCGGTGAGGCGGAGGCCGCCTCTCCCGGTGAGCCCGGCTCGGCGCTCGACCTGGGACCGCCGGAGGCGGCGCCCAGCCAGACCTGCCCGCACTGCGGGGCCCTGAACGTCGCCGACGCCCTCTTCTGCGAGTCCTGCGGCTACGACTTCACCACCGGCGCCGCTCCGTTGGGCGAGGAGCCCTCCCCGGAGGAGCAGGCTCCGGACGAGGCTGAAGCGGCAGGGACGTCGCTCGGTGCACGGGACGAGGACGAGGCGCCCGAGCAACCAGAGCCGACGCCCGGTGCGGACGAGGTCGACGAGCCCGAGCAACCAGAGCCGGCGCCCGGTGAAGACGAGGACGACGCCGAGCCGGACCCCGAGCCCGAGCAACCAGAGCCGACGCCCGGTGACGACGTGGCCGGCGCCGCGCCGGACCCCGAGCACGAGCCGGAGCCCGAGGTCAGCGTCGAGGTGGCCGCGCACGCCCGCCCCCGGCATACCCCACCCTCGCGCGACCTCGCCGACACGTGGGTGGTCGAGGTGTGGGTCGACCCGGACTGGTATGCCGTGCAGCAGACCGCGGAGGCGTGCCCGAGCGCGGGTGTCCCGGACGTGGTCGCCGTGCAGCGGTCGGTGGTGCTCATCGGGCGGCCGTCGGGCAGCCTCGGGTCGCGGCCGGAGGTCGACGCCGGCGCCGACAGCGCGGTCTCCCGCCGGCACGCCCAGCTGACCAGCGACGGGCGCCGGTGGTGGATCGAGGACCTCGGCAGCAGCAACGGGACCTACGTCGGCACGGTCGGCGAGCCGTTGCCGACGACGCCGCTGACGCCCGGGCAGCGGGTGGAGATCGACCGCGACGACCGGATCTACGTCGGGGCCTGGACCCGCCTCGTGCTCCGCCAGGCGACCGAGTCCGAGCGGGAGGGGACAGGATGAACCGGCCGTGACGGCGTGCCGTACCCCACGTCAGGTCCGGCCCGCGGCCTAGAGTTCACCCATGCCCGCAGACGACGCCGCCCCGGTGACCCGCTCGAGCCGGGCACGGTTGCGCCGCTCCGGTCGTCACCTGGTCCGCTTCGGCGGGCTGCTGGCCGTCGTGTCGCTGGTCGTCACGCTGATCGGCGGCTGGGCCACGCGCTCGCTGCTGGACCATCTGCAGTCCAACTCCGCAGAGCTGCTCGACGGCACCGCGACGGTCTCGCTGGTCGAGGGCACCGAGCGCACGCTCTACGTCACCGGTGGCCTCATCGCCCCCGGCGAGATCGTGCCCACCCCGGTCGAGCAGATCACCTGCACCATCACCGGGCCCGGCGGCGAGCTGCCCTTCACCACGCTCGCCGAGGAGGGCTCGCGGGTCGGCATCGACACCGCGCTGGCGCGCTTCCAGGTCGTCGGCCACTTCCGGGCCGAGCAGGCGGGCGAGCACCTCATCGACTGCGAGGGACGCGGTGTCGTCGTGGCCCCCGAGGTGAGCCCGGCCAGCGCGCTGCTGCGGCTGGGCGGCCTCGCGCTGGGCAGCCTGGGCACCTTCGTCGGGCTCTCGATGCTGCTCATCGGCGGGGTGCTGCTGCTCCTGGTCCGTCCGCCCGAGGACGGCGCCGAGGAGGTCGTCGAGGACGCCCCGCCCGAGGAGGGCGCGGACGAGTGGTGGGAGGACGAGGCCGGCGAGGATCGGCCCGCCGACGGCGACGCAGCGGTGCCGAGCGGGGAGGTCATGGACGACGCCGGTGCCCCCGGAGAGGACTACGTCGACCTCACCGACGAGGAGTTCGCGGCGCTGTCCGAGGAGGAGATCGCCGAGCTGGTCGCCTCTGGTCAGCTCGTCCTCGTCGACGACGACGAGGGGGCTGTCGGCGGGGCCGACGAGTCGGGGTCCTCCAGGCCGTAGGTCCGCAGCACCGCCGCCAGCGCCGGATGGTCGCGGTCGAGCAGGTGCGCCGCGGCCTCGAGGTCCTCGGGGGTCGCCGCGGCGCGCAGCACCGCACGGACCGCGGCGTCGTCCGCAGGTCCGGATAGGTCGTGACGCGTCGTGCCCGTCGTCATGGTCGTCGACCAGGAGCCGGTCGACTCGCGCACCTGCTCCAGCCGCTCCGGTATGCCGTCGGCCGGCACCTCCCCCGTGCGCACCTCCTCGAGCAGCTCGAGCACCTCGGCCAGCCGCCGTTGCACCGCAGGGTTGCCGATCTTGGCCCGCTTGCCCGACCCGAGCTGGCTGAGCATCGGGGCGGACATCCCCAGCGTCCGGGCCAGCTGAGCCTGCGACAGACCGAGCCCACCCGTCAGCCGCGCGAAGACGTCGGCGAGCGGCTCGCCGTAGAGCTCCACCTGAGCAGCCACCGTGCGCTCGACCTCGCTCACCTCGTCCTCCTGTCCGCCGCTGTGACCTTGGGCCCTGGCCTCGTGCCGGTCCCTGCGCCTGACCACCTTAGGCTGGGACGGCGCCGCTGCGCCCGTGGCCGGCGTGCCGGTTGACTTTGCAACTGTGAACGTTTACTTTCGCTAATGCACACGTTCGCATCTTCCGAGGGGACCACCGTGACCAGGATCCGCCACAGCCTGACCGCCGCCGCGACGGCGGTGCTGCTCGCACCCGGCGTCGCCACCGCGTCGACCACCGACTCCCCCAACGACGCCCAGCTGCTCCTGCTGCTGGACTCCTCGGGCTCGATGGAGGACCCGGACGCCGAGGGCGAGCCCAAGATCGACGCGGCCAAGGCCGCAGTGGGCACCCTCGTCGACGGGCTCAACCCCGACCAGCAGGTCGGCGTCCGACTCTTCGGCGGCAGCGTCCCGCTGGACGAGCCGCGCGAGGACAAGTGCGCCGACAGCGAGCTCGTGGTCCCCATCGGCAGCGGCAACACCGACGCGATGCGCGACGCCGTGGAGGCATACCAGCCCCTGGGCGAGACCCCGATCGCGTATGCGCTGCAGCAGGCCGCGGACGACCTCGGCGAGGAGGGCAACCGGACGATCCTGCTCGTCTCGGACGGAATCGCCACGTGCGACCCCGACCCGTGCGAGGTCGCCGAGGAGCTCACCGCCGACGGCTTCGACCTCGTCGTGCACACCGTGGGCCTGGGCGTGGACCAGGAGACGAGGGACCAGCTGGAGTGCGTCGCCGACGTCGCGGGCGGCACCTACTACGACGCCGACGACACCGACACCCTGACGACGGCGCTCACTCGCATCTCGACCCGGGCCTTCCGCCCGTTCCAGCTCAGCGGCGAGCCGGTCACCGGGACGGTCGATCCCGCGCAGGCCCCGGTGCTGGACGTCGGTCGCTACGTCGACGAGGTCGGGGAGGAGCCGCTGAGCTACCGGGTGCGCCGCACCCTCTCGCAGAGCACCCTGCACGTCAGCGGGACGCTGCGTCCCGATGACGACACCGGCATGTCGGCGCTCAACCTGGTCCTGGAGACCCCGGACGGGAGGAGCTGCGACCTCTCTGCCTTCGCCGTCTGGACCGCGGGCAGCGGCGACACCTTCGGCAGCGGCAGCGTCAACGGGGTGCCGGCCAGCTATCGCGAGTGCGGCGACGTGGACGAGCTGGTGCTCCGAGTGGAGCAGCAGTCCGGCGCCCGGCTGGCCGGCCAGACCATCGAGATCGTCGTCCACGAGGAGCCCGCGCCCCAGGACCCGGCAGCGCTCCCTGACGCCGACGCCCGGCCGGAGTGGCAGGACCTGGCGCCGGGCGAGCCCACCGCCTCGGTCGTCGGGGGCACCTCGTTCAACGACCCCCCCACTCTCGAGCCGGGCGCGACCTACACCTCCGACATCGTCCCCGGGGAGGTCCTGGTCTTCGCGGTGCCGGTGGGCTGGGGCCAGCACCTGCAAGCGCTCGTCGACGTGCCGGTGCCCGAGGAGGGGGTGGCCCAGATCATCGGCACCGCGGGCAAGGTCCTCGACGTCGGCATCGTGGGGCCGGACCGGGGCGACGCCGTGGCCCACACCGCCGACGTGCCGGACCTCAGCGGGCGGACGAACCTCTCGGCGCGAGAGGGCGGCCGGGTCGCAGAGACGTCCTACGTCGTCCAGTGGCGCAACCGGGAGAACGCGAGCCCGGCCGACGGCGCCGACCGGGCCGGCGAGCACTTCGTCGTGGTGTCCCTGGTCTCCGACGACCAGAGCTCGGTCCCGGTGCCCTTCTCGCTGGTCACGGAGGTCCTGGGCGAGGTCGACGGTGAGCCCACCTACCTGGAGGCCGGGGAGCAGCCCGCGGCCGCCACGCAGGAGGCACGGTCCTCGTCGGAGGCGGGCACCGACCAGAGCGACGACGAGAGCAGTGCCGAGGCCGATCCGACCGAGGACGCGAGCGCCGCGGCCCCGGCGGAGGATGGCGACGCCAGGCTGCTGACCCTCATCTGGGTGCTGGCCGGTCTCGGGCTGGTGGTGGCCCTCGTGGGCGGCTACCTGCTCGTGCGCGGCCGGCGCTTCAGCACCTGACGCGGCCCAGGGAGGGCACCGGGCCCCGGGCCCACCGCCGGTGTGGTCCGGGGCGCCGGTTCAGCCCAGCAGCGCGAGCAGGCCCGCGGCCAGGACCAGCAGCAGCCCGAGCCCGAGCAGCGCCATCCCGAGCCGTGAGCCCGCCCCCGCGCCGCCACCTTCTGTACTGGACGTCGCTTCCTGGGCAACGGGCCCCAGATCCGTAGGTCCAGAACGCGAGGTCGGCCCGGTCTGCCCCTCCTCCGGCCCGGCCGCGCCCCATCCGGCGGGCAGCTCGGGGACCTGGTCGAAGACCTCGACCTCACCGGCGTCCCAGGTCTGTGGCGAGGCGACCAAGCCGGTCGCGCGCAGCGCCTCCCGCGCGGCGGCGGCGTCGGCATACCGCTCCCCCGGCTCGGCCGCGGCGAGGTCCAGCACAACCGTGACGAGGCCGCTGTCGACACCCTGGCGCACCAGCAGGTCAGCGAGCGAGCCCGCCGCGTCGGCGCCCGGCCGCTGCGCCAGCAGCATCTCCGCGGCGCTCAGACCCGCGGCGTAGAGATCGGCCCGGGGGTCGGGGTCCCAGCCGACCCGCAACGTCTCGGGCGCGGCATACCCGATCGTCCCGACCGCGTGGTGCACGTGGGTGAGGCGGGGGTCGTCGACACCGGTGACGATGCCGAAGTCGGCGAGCCGGAGCCGCGGGAGGCCCGAGCCGGTCGCGTCCAGGAGCAGGTTGGCCGGCTTGACGTCGCGGTGCACCAGACCCTCGCCGTGGATCCGCGCGAGCGCGTCCAGGAGCTGGTCGAGCAGCGTGGCGACCCAGACCGTGGGGAGCGGGCCGTGGTCGCCCACGAGGGTGGCGACCGACCCGCCGCGGACCAGCGGCATGGCGATGAGCACGCGGTCGTCGTCCCCGGCCCAGCCGAGCGGGGTCAGGACGTGCGGGTGCTCGACCCGGACCGCCTGCTCGCGGACGAACCGGAGCAGCGTCGGGGCGTCGCTCTGCCGGAGCACCTTGGCCGCGACGTAGCGCTCCTCACGCTGGTCCCAGGCGCGCCACACGACGCCCGCGCCCCCTTCGCCCAGGGGTCGACGAGCTCGTAGCGACCACCGAGCACCTCTCCCACGTCGACCAGCCTAGAGTCCCAGCGCGGCCGATCTCGCTATGGTGCTGGCATGACGTATGCGACCCCGCCCGCCCGGCACAGCGGCCTGACCACAGCCGGCAAGTGGATGTTCATCATCGGCCTGGTCCTGTCGATCATCGCCGGCGCGATCGTCGCCTGGGGAGCCGTGGCCGGCGTCCGCGCCTTCGGCTCCATGGAGGACGACCTCACGATGGAGGGCGGTCAGGCCACGGTGTCCATGGAGGAGGGGGACCTGCGCTACGTCTTCAGCGAGGGCACCGGTGGTGACGTCGCGTGCACCGTCACCCTGCCGGACGGCAGCGAGGAGACGCTGCAGGCGGCCGACGACCTGAGCACCGGGCAGGAGCCGCAGGTGCAGGCGACGACCGTGGGGACCTACACGGCCACCAGCACCGGTGAGCACACCTTCACCTGCGAGGGCGGACAGACCGCCCTGTCCCCGAACCTCGCGGCCAGCACCTTGGTCGCCATCGCGTTCGGCGCCCTGGCTGCGGTGGCGCTCATCCCGCTGCTGCTGCTCACTGTCGTCGGGCTCATCTTGTGGCTCGTCGGCCGCGGCCGGGACAAGCGGTCCGCGCAGAACCCGCAGGGCGGCTACGGCTACGGCCCCGGGCAGCAGCCCTACCCGCAACAGGGCTACGGGCACCAGGGGTACGGCCAACAGCCGGGCAGCGGTGCGGGGCAGCCGCCCACCCAGGGCTACGGCCAGTCTCAGGGCTACGGGCAGTCCCAGGGGCAGGGCGCTCCCCCGCCTCCCCCGGCCCCGGGCGCCGCACCGGACGAGGGTGGCGACGCGCGCGACCCTTACCGGCGCGACTGAGCGTCGGTCACCACCGCCGGTCCTCGCGATCCTGCGACGCCATCGCGGAGCTGCGGCCCGTCCGGCTCACACCGCGTGTCACGGACTGTCGGCGCCGCCGTTGACGTTGAGCGTCTCGCCGACCACGTAGCTGCTCTCGGGTGACGCCAGGAAGACGTAGGCGGGGGCGAGCTCGACCGGCTGGCCGGCACGGCCGAGAGGTTGCCCCAGGCCGAACTCCGGGATGGCGTCCTTGGGCTGACCCTGCACTACCTGCAGCGGCGTCCAGATGGGGCCGGGAGCGACGATGTTGACGCGGACCCCCTTCGGCGCCAGCTGCTTGGCCAGGCCCTTGCCGAAGGTGTTCATCGCACCCTTTGTCATGGCGTAGTCGAGCAGGTGCTCGCTGGGGCTGTAGGCCTGGATCGAGCTGGACAGGATGATCGTCGACCCCGGCCCCAGGTGCCCCACCGCCGCCCGACACATCCAGAACATCGCGTAGATGTTGGTCTTGACCGTGAGGTCGAACTGCTCGTCGCTGATCTCCTCGATCGACGGGGTGCTGACCTGCTTGCCCGCGTTGACGACGAGCACGTCGAGTCCACCGAGCTTGTCGGCGGCCTGGTCGACGATGCGCTCGGCCGTCTCGCGGTTGGTGACGTCACCGGGCAGCTGCTCGCAGACCCGACCCTCCGCCTCGACGAGCTCGCGGATGCGGTCGGCGTCCTCCTGCTCGTCCGGCAGGTAGTTGATCGCCACATCGGCGCCCTCACGGGCGTAGGCGATGGCGACGGCGCCGCCGATGCCGGAGTCACCACCGGTGACGAGGGCACGACGGCCGGTCAACCTGCCGGTGCCACGGTAGGACGTCTCGCCCCGGTCAGCCGGCGGATCGAGCTCGGCGTCCAGCCCAGGCATGGGCTGGTCCTGCTCGGGCGGCGAGATCCGGGGATGACGGGTGGTCGGGTCGTCGAAGGTCAGCTGATCGCTGGTGCTGGGCATAGGGAGATCCTGCCCCCCTGGCCGGCGGTCCGCACGACGGGGCGGCACGACCGGCGCGCGGGCGCGGACCGGCCTCGCTCACCCCTTGAGGTCGTCCTCGCCCTCCCCCGGCTGCACGCTCCACTCCGGCGGGGAGTCCTTCCCGGAGTCCTCGTCGGCCTCGGCCTGCTCGGCCGTGTCCTGGACGATGCCCTGGGCGTGGTGGGTCGGGGCATACACGGCGTAGAGCCGCATCGGCTCCTCGCCGGTGTTGATGACGTCGTGCCAGGTGCCGGCGGGCACCTGGATCGCCCACCCGTCGCTGACGTCCTGGGTGAAGCTGAGGTCGTCCTCCGCGGGACCCATGACGCAGCGTCCCTGACCGGAGTCGAGGCGCAGGAACTGGTCGGTCTCCGGGTGCGCCTCCAGCCCGATGGACTCCCCCGGCGGGATCGACATCAGGGTGACCTGGAGGTACTTCCCGGTCCAGGCGACCGTGCGATAGGTGTCGTTGGCGCGCGTCTCGGTCTCGATGTCGAAGGCGTTGGGCTGGGGGCCGTTGTCGGTGACCATGCGGGTTCCTGTCGTCGGGGGGTATGCCGGTCACCAACCTACGACCCGCCACCGACACCGCGCAGGTCACCCCGACCGCGTGGCGGTCGCCTCGTAGCGCAGCGTGCTCGCGCGGCAGGTCGCGAACTCGTCCACGTCGACGACGAGCACGACCGACAGGGCCCCGCCCCGGGCATGCCCCACCACGAGCTCGGCGCGGCTGAGCTCGGCGGGCACCGGCTCACCCCCGCAGCGGCCTGACCGCGGGCGCGAGCGCGCTCCAGCAGAGCCGAGCAGGCTCCGGCGGCGGGTCCACGTCGGGCTACAGCAGCAGCAGTGGCGGCAGCTTCAGCGGCGCGGGCAGCTCCTCGCGGTTCTGAGCAGGTCGGACACCCCGCGGTCCACCGCCTGCCGTCGCGAGAGGCAGCTCATCCCCGGGTATGACGCAGGTTCAGCCCGCGGTGCGACGACGGACGCGGCCGTGGTCGCACAGGGTGGAGCCATGAACACCACGAAGACGACCACGAGCACCTCTACCGACACCCGCGGCTCGCAGCTGCTCGTCCTCGGGCTCACCTGCGGCGTGGCCCTCGCACTGGCGCTGGACAACTGGCTCTATGCCGCCACCGGCATCCCCCTCGCGCTCGCCTTCGGCTGGCGCCCCGGCCGCTGAGCCCCTCCCCCTCGACCCCTCCCGGAGACCAAACGTCGGGACAGCAGGACCTTCATCGGGAAGTTCGCCGATGCAGGTCCTGCTATGCCGTGGTCGGTTGTCGACATCGATGCCTCACCCCGGGCAGATCGCCCCTGAGGCGGAGTCATCTCCCCCGGGCGGCCGATGTGCCGTGCGGCCCCACCAGGCAGAGTGAGGCCATGACGATCACGCATCCCACCGAGCCCGCCCGGCACCGAGGGTTGCCGAACGCCGGTCGGGCCGGTCTGGCCACGGTCGGCGTGCTCGCAGTCGCCGGGACCAGCCTGGGGCTGTTCCTCGCCCAGGCACCAGACCACGCAGCCACCGGCCTGACCGTGGACGACACGGCACAGATCATGGAGGTCGACCGGCTGGACGCGGCGGTCGAGGAGCTGGAGTTCCACGACCCCACCGAGCTTGCCGTCTTCACCTATCGCGGTGGCAGCGACGCCGATGACCAGTCGCTCAACCGCGCGGTGCTCGACCACGCACGCGAGAGCCGCCCGGAGTGGCTGAGCGAGGACGGGCAGCGTTGGGCCGACGGGCTGTTCGTGCTGGCGGTCGACCCCGAGGCCCGCTTGGTGGGCACCTACTTCGGCGACGACCGCGCCATCGGCGACGAGGAGCAGCTGGACATCCAGGAGGCCACGAAGGACGACTTCCGATCAGCGCGGTGGACCGACGGCGCGGTGGCCGGCCTGGAGGAGGGAGCGGACCGGATCAACGCGCCGTTCATGCGCAGCGCCGGCGGCGTGGTCCTGGGCATCTTGGGCTCTGTCGTCGCCCTCATCGCCGGCGCGACCTGGGTCGGCGTCGGCGTCGCGCGATCCGCCGGGAGCCGACGGATGAAGGAGGACGCCGACCGGCGCGTCGCGGACGTCAAGCGCGACGCCGCCGACACCGAGCGTCACGCCAAAAGGATCCCCGGTGACTCGCGATACGGCTTCGAGGTGCTGCGTCGCTTCGACGACTACCGGCGTGGCGTCCGCGAGCTGACCGAGTTGGAGCAACGGGCCGCCCAGCTGGCGCCGTCGACCTTCAACCGCAAGCCGGTCGCGGCCGAGCTGACGGCATACCAGGAGAAGGCGGTCGAGCTCGACCACCTCGACGATGCCATCGCCGACACGGCGATCTTCCTCACCCATGACGCCGACTGGCGAGAGGCCTGGGCGCGGCAGGTCGACCCCGTCCGGGAAGACCTGAAGCGGGTCACGCCGCTGCTGGAGGAGGAGCTGCCGGAGGAGGCGCGCGACCTCCCCGAGGGAGAGACGCTGAGGGGTTTCGCGACAGCTGCACTGACCCGGTTGGACGAGGTCCAGCACGGTCTCGAGCGCGGTGAGGTGTCGCCGGACGACGCGCTGGACGCCCTGCGGGACACCCGCGACGGACTCAGCGAGCATCTCGACGAGCTCTCCGAGAGCGTGGTGCAGGCGGTGGGCAAGGACGAGACCCAGCGCGAGACGCTGCGCACCACGCTGGCCCGGCAGCGCGACGAGGCCCGCCCCAGTCCATCGATCATCGGGACCGCCTACCCGGCGTGGGCCTACTTCCCGGTCGCGGCGATGAGCAGCGGGGTGTCCGAGGGCACGCAGCAGATCGCGGCGAGCTCCGGGGGCGGCGGCACCTCCGGCTACTCCGGCGGGAGCTTCAGCGGGGCCGGGAGCTCCTCGAGCTTCTGAGGCGGCTGCTCACTCGATCCCTCGCCGCCTGCGCGGGACCGACGTCGGGACAGCACAAGCCTCATCGGGAAGTACGCCGATGGAGGTCTGGCTACCCCGACGTCGGTCCGTGGCAGGCAGGGATGGTCAGGCAGACTCCGCCGGGCTCAGCCCGCGAGCGTCTCGGTGTCGATGACGGCGCGGTAGCGCACCTGGCCGTCGACGACCTTGTCGTAGTAGTCGTCGACCTGACCGGCGTCGATGACCTCGACCGTGGCGGTGATGCCGTGCTCGCCGCAGAAGTCGAGCATCTCCTGGGTCTGCGGCAGGCCGCCGATCATGCTGCCGCGGATGGCTCGCCGGTTGCCGATGAGCGGGAAGGCGCTGACCTGGAGGGAGTCCTCGGGCGCACCGACGTTGGCGAGCACGCCGCCACGGTCGAGCAGCCCGAGGTAGTCATCGAGCGGGATGCCGGAGCCGATGCCCGGCCCGACACCGGCCTCCTTGAGCGGGTGGTATGTCGTGATGCCGGCGCACAGCAGCGGCGTCACACCCGCGTGGTCGGACTCGGCATACGTCCCTGGGATCCTCACGACGAAGTCGTCACGGACGACGACCTCACCGCTGTAGCCACCCTTGGTGATCTCGCCGTGGTAGTCCTCCGCACCGGAGGTCTGGACGGCACCCTTGGCGCAGTACTGCTCCTCGCCGTCCTGGCAGGCGGCGCACTCGCCGCACGAGTCGACCAGGCAGCCGACACCGACGACATCGCCGACCTGGTGGTCGCTCACGTTGGAGCCGACCTCGAGGACGGTGCCGAGGATCTCGTGGCAAGGGGTCAACGGGTAGAGCGCCTCGCCCCACTCGCCACGCTTCATGTAGATGTCGCTGTGGCAGATGCCGGCCCAGCGGATGTCGATGCGCACGTCGTCGGGCCAGGGCATTCCCTGCGTGACCGGCGACTGGAGGTGCGGCGCTAGCGTGGCCGCGTGACGATGATCCACCTGCGGGTGAGGCACCTGCCACGAATCGGTTTCCTCGGTCGGCGCCGCCCGGTGCAGATCGAGGTCGACCCGTGGCCGCCGGGCTGGGTCCGCTCCCCTGTCACGACCGAGCGCGCCTACACCCTGATCAAACCGTTGATCGGGTGGGACGAGGCCATGCTCCTGCTGCAGCGCGCGCGGCGAGAGTGGACGGGCGGGACCGGGCCATGGGTGAGCGCCTTCACGGGCGTGGTCAGCCAGGAGTGACCGCGCGCAGCGGGACCGCGTGGGCAGGCCTCAGCCCGGACCCGGCAGTCCTGTCGGCGGGTCAGGCTCAGGGTGCTCGCCGAAGCGGTCCCAGTCCCCCCATACGGGCCGCTCCCGCCAATGACCCGACGTGTCGAGGTCGCGATAATGGGTGATCTTCACCTCCGGCATGCCTTTGATCGTCTCGCGGCAAGTCGCTGTGCCGTCCTGCCGGAACACCCATGCCTTGTGGGCGGCACTCTGGGAGAAGGTCCGAGGCCCCGAGGAATCCTCCGCGTAGACCCACACCTTGTAGTTCATCAAGAACAGCTTGTCACTCTCGCTGACCTGGCCCCAGTCGAAGGACTCCACGATAGAACCGTTGTCGTCGTAGACACGGACGCGTACATGGTTACCGCCAGCACCCATGACCAGCGTGTAGTCCGGGACCGCACGGTCAGCGCGAAGGCGGCTGACGGAGAGCTGAGGCGACGTCTCGAAACAACGCTCTGCCTCCTGCTTATCAATCTCCGCGATGGGCTGCAGCAGCCGTATGTTCCAATCGCGGCCGTAGCGGTAGCTCACGTCGTCAGCACGGGCTTGGGCTGTTCGCCGAAACGGTCCCAGTCGCCCCATGCGGGTCGCTCACGCCAGCGGCCCGACATATCCAGATCGCGATACCGCGTGATCTTCACCTCGGGCATGCCCTTGATGGTGTCGCGGCAGTTCGCTGTGCCGTCCTGAAAGAAAACCCAGGCCTTGTGCGCCACCGAGTCCTTGAAGCTCTGCGGTTCCGAGACATCGTCTCCGTAAACCCAGACCTTGTGATTGTCAAGAAACAATTCTGGTCGCCCTGGAACCTCGCCCCAGTCGTAGGATTCGATGACCGATCCAGCGGCGTCGTAGCGGTGAACCCGAACATGGCTGGCATCGGGACCAACGAGTATCGTATATTTTGGGTTCCTGCCCGTGTCGGACATTCGTGTCACAGATGTCCAGCCCGCGAAGCCCCGCTCGCGAGCAGCGGCCTCGCCAATCTCGTCGATGGGGCACTGGAGCCGGTTGTTCCACTTGCTTCCATACCTGAAGGTCATACCTCTCCCATGTCTCAAACTTATGTCTTGCAATCGAACCCATTCATGTCAACAATGCGAATATCGCGAGTCTTCGCGTAGGTCACAAGTTCGGTTGGTATCACGCCGCCACGCTGGGGCGGTACCTGGAGTACGAGCTGACCGTCCAACCTCTGACCAGCTAGACCTTCCTCGACGTTACGTGGCGTTCACGAGATTCTTGCATTGGGAGGGTACTTTGTCGCAAGTTCCCGCCCGTAGCTCTTCGCTGTGCTGAGATCGATGTCGTTTGGTTGCGTCAGATTTCGAGAAACGATGTCCTCTGGGCTCTGGCCGGAGGGCGCGTAGGTGGCTTGGCGAGGCATGTCACCAGAGCGCACCGTGAACACCGTCGTCAACCTAGCCAGACTTAGCCAAGCGGAGATATCGTTGACTACATGATCCAGGTCAACGTGCATGAGGCGAAGTCGCAGCTGTCCCGCCTCATCGAGGCCACGCTCGCCGGCGAAAAGGTGACCATCGCGCGCTCCGGTCGGCCCGTCGTCGACCTGGTCGTCCACTCCTCTCCGCCGGTCGTCATCGGCGTCCCAGGCTGGGCCGGCGCTGACGTCGACACTGATGCGCTGGACGCGGCTGATCCGCAGATCAACGCCCTGTTCGCCGGTGCGGACGAGTGAGCGGCCTCCTTCTCGACACCAACGCGTTGCTCTGGACCCTGACGGGTGACTCACGTCTGGGACCGGAAGCACGGAAGAGCATCACCGGGGCAGGCGTCGTGAGGTTCTCGGCGGTCTCTGTCCTCGAGATCATCATCAAGACGATGCTCGGCAAGCTCTCGCTCCCCGGTGATCTGCCGACAGCACTCACCGCCAGCGGTCTCAGCGAGATCCCCTGACATCCCGGCATGCCGGTGCCCTGACCGAGTTTGCCGAGCTGGCCCGCCACGACCCGTTCGATCGGATGCTCCTGGCGCAGGCACACGTGGAGCAGCTGAGCCTGCTCACGTCAGATGGCACGCTCCTCGGACTGGGTCTGCCCTGGGTGATCGACGCTCACCAATGAGCCGGACCTCGTCATCGTCGACAACGGCGTCGACATCATGGCCCTCGGTGGACGGGGCGCCTACCTGCCCGACGTGGACGACCTCATCCTCGTCACGCCCGCGCTGATGCTCCATCGCTTTCTCGACGGTATCCGCGGTTTCCATCGACCCGACGTGCTCCAGACACGGAAAACGCGCCACCCTGCCTCCTGCCTCACGCGATCGCTGTCGCTGTCTACGGCGGCCGAAAGATGTGACTCTGCTTGGTTAGTCATGGTCGTGAGTCCTCGGTGGTGGCGGTGGGACTCAGCCGAGGTTCGAGCCTTGAGCCGGTAGAAGTTGCCTCGGAGGTTGATGATCTCGGCGTGGTAGACGAGTCGATCGACTTCAGGCCGGCTCGGCCGGTCCCGACGGGATGTCCGGCTCAGGGTGCTTGCCGAACCGGTTCCAATCGCCCCAGACCGGGCGCTCGCGCCAGTGACCCGACATGTCGAGATCGCTGTACCGCGTGATTTTCACCTCTGGCAGCCCCTTGATCGCTTCCCGGCAATCCGCAGTACCGTCCTGCCGGAAAACCCATCCTTTGTTGCCCACACTTTCGGAAAATCCTTGGGGCCCAACCCGACCCTCTGGATAAATCCAGGTCCCGTAGCCCGTGAGAAAAAGTCGCGTCTCACCGTCAACTTCGGCCCAATCGAACTGCTCTGTCGTCGAGCCATCAACGTTGTAGAGGTAGACCCGAACATGCCTTCCCGCGGGAGCCGTAACAACGGTATAGTCGGGCACGCTGCTCTCATCCTGTAGACGCGTCACGGAGACGTGCTCGTGATCGAACCGCTCCCTTGCTGTCTGCTCAGTGATCTCCTCAACTGGCTGCATCATGCGAACGTTCCATCGACGCCCAAAACGAAAATACATGAACGACCCATTCCCTCCACCATGGTGCACTCAACAGTGTAATCGGGCTCTTCACAGATGAGGGTGTAGTGGGTGCTGGCGCGTCGGTGCCGGGGTGAGTGTCGAGGTCTTCCGATGATGGAGGTTCCTACGCCACCCATCTGGAAGACCTCGACGTGCCCGACGCTACTACTTTCACGCGCCTTGACCTGACCACGTTCACCGGCCTGGACGACCTCGGCTTGGAGGTCACCGGCCAGCTGCTCGAACCTGACCGGGCGGTGCTCGCCTGTCGGGTCGTGGAACCGGACGACTGGTGTCGGCGGTGCGGGTGCCAGGGAGTGCCGCGGGACACCGTGACTAGGGAGCTGGCGCACGAGCCGTTGGGGTGGCGGCCCACCACGCTGCTGCTTACCGTGCGCCGCTACCGGTGCGCAGAGTGCTCGCACGTGTGGCGCCAGGACACCACCGCCGCGGCCGTGCCGCGGGCGAAGATCTCACGCGCCGGGCTGCGGTGGGGCCTGGTGGGGATCGTGGTCCAGCACCTGTCGATGTCCCGTGTCGCCGAAGGGCTCGCGGTGTCCTGGAACACCGCGAACGATGCCGTCCTGGCCGAGGGACAGCGGCTGCTCATCGACGACCCGCAGCGCCTGGACGGTGTCCGCGTCGTCGGTGTGGATGAGCACGTGTGGCGACACACCATGAAGGGTGACAAGTACGTCACCGTGATCATCGACCTCACCCCGGTGCGTGAGGGCACCGGCCCGTCCCGGCTGCTGGACGTGGTCGAGGGCCGCTCCAAGAAGGCGTTCAAGGACTGGCTCGCCGACCGGGATCAGGCCTGGCGCGACGGGATCGAGGTCGTGGCCATGGATGGGTTCGCCGGGTTCAAGACCGCCACCACCGAGGAGCTGCCCGACGCTGTCGCGGTCATGGATCCGTTTCACGTCATCCGGTTGGCCGGCGACGCGCTCGACGGGTGCCGCCGCCGGGTCCAGCAGGAGCTGCACGGTCACCGCGGCCGCAAGGGCGACCCGCTCTACGCCGCGCGGCGGACCCTGCACACCGGCGCCGACCTGCTCACCGAGAAGCAGCAGGACCGCCTCGACAAGCTCTTCACCGGCGACCGGCACCTGCAGGTCGAGGTCACCTGGGGGATCTACCAGCGGATGATCTCCGCCTACCGTCACCCCGACCGCGCCAGCGGCCGCACCGAGATGAGCTCGGTCATCGACGCCCTCACCGAGGGCGTGCCCCGGCCCCTGGTCGAGCTGCGCAGGCTCGGCCGCACCCTGGCCCGCCGAGTCTGCGACGTCCTGGCCTACTTCGACCGGCCCCGCACCAGCAACGGGCCCACCGAAGCCGTCAACGGACGACTCGAGCACCTACGCGGCCTGGCCCTCGGCTTCCGCAACCTCACCCACTACATCGCCCGAGCTCTCCTCGAGACCGGCGGATTCAGACCCCAACTACACCCTGCATTGTGAAGAGCCTGTAATCGAAGCCGTTGATGTCGACTATCCGAATTTCTCGGACCTTGGCATACTCGATCAGGTCCGCCGGGATGCTCCCTCCTCGCTGTGGCGGCACCTGGAGAACAAGATCACCACGTAGCGGTGACCCGCCTGGCCGCTAGCACATTGCCGGGTGTGTTCCGGATCATGGCCTCCTCGGGGTACTTCTGTGCCAGTTCGCGAATGTAGGACCGCGTCGTTGACGGGTCCACATCGTTCAGTTGGGTCAACTTGCGCGGGACGATCTGCTCGCCCGGCACATAACTGTCCAGGACGGCGTAGCCGAGGACGACCTTCTGCCGGTTGCCGCCGGAGAGGAACTGCACCTCCTGGTCCATCGCGCGGGCGGACACCTCGAGCGAGGAGAAGACGCCGGGCATACCGGCGCGGGCCTGGGAGGTGCGGGAGGGGAAGACGGAGCGGACGACGCCGAGGGCGTTGTCGAGGATCGACTGGCCGAGCGCGAGGCCCTTGGCCTTGCGGTCCTCGGTGATGAGCGCGAGGCCGCGGCGGATCGCCTGGCGCGGTCTCGTGACGGTGGTGCTGGCACCCTCGATCTGGAGCGTGCCGCGGGTGAGCGGAGTGACACCGAAGATCGACTCGACGAGCTCGGTGCGGCCCGAGACCTGGAGCCCGGCCAGACCGACGATCTCCCCGGCACGCAGCTCGAGGTCGATGCCGTCGACAAACCCGTTGCCGGAGCCGGAGAGGGTGAGCACCGGCTCGCCGACCTCGGTGCCCTCCGACCGCGCGGGGAAGTAGCCGGACATCTCGCGGCCGACCATGAGGCGGACCAGGGCGGACTCGTCGAGCTCGCCGGCCGGCTGGGTGGTGACCTGCTGGCCGTCCTTGAGCACGGTGATGGTGTCGCAGAGGTCGAAGATCTCCTTGAGCCGGTGCGAGACGTAGAGGATCGCGACGTCGCGCTCGAGGAGGCGGCGGATGATGGCGTAGAGCAGCTCGACCTCGTGGTCGGCGAGGGCGGCGGTCGGCTCGTCCATGGAGATGATGCGCGCGTCGTAGCTCACCGCCTTGGCGATCTCGACGATCTGCTGCTCGGCGACCGAGAGGGAGCGGACGGTGCGGGCGGGGTCGAGGCCGGTGACGCCGAGCCCGTCGAGCAGCTCGGCGGTATGCCGGGTCATGGCCGCGGTGTCGACCAACGGGCCTCTGCGCGGCTCGCGCCCGAGGTAGATGTTCTCCGCCACGGTGCGGTCGGGCAGGAGGTTGAACTCCTGGAAGACGGTGGACAGGCCCGCCTGCTGCGCCTGGACCGGGTGGGTGAGGTGCTGGGCCTGGCCGTCGATCTCGACGGTGCCCTCGTCGGGCTGGTGCACGCCGGCGAGGACCTTCATGAGGGTGGACTTGCCGGCGCCGTTCTCCCCCACGAGGCCGTGGACCTGGCCGGGGTGCAGCTCGAGGGTCACACCCTCGAGGACGGCGTTGCCGAAGAAGCGCTTGGTGAGCCCGCTGGCGCGCAGCACGGGTTGGCGCGGCGGGGTGCTGTCCGTCGGTGCGACGGCGTCGTTGGACGTCACGGGAGCGACTATGGCACGACTTGGACGCTTTTGTCGAGAGTTCGGCAAAAGTTGTCTCTTGCTCATGCAGAAGGGGGCGTGGTCTACTTCCAGTCGTGCGGACCAGCGACGTCTTCGAGCTCTTGCGGGACGGCCGGCCCCGGACCCGGGCCCAGCTCGCGGAGGAGACCGGGATGGCCCGGTCGACCGTCGCGGCGCGCGTCGACACGCTGCTGCGGATGGGGCTTGTGGCGCCGGTCGGGGGCGCGCGCTCGACCGGCGGGCGGCCGCCCTCGCTCATCGCGCTCAACCCTGCGGCGCGGGTCGTCGCGGGGGTCGACGTGGGCGCGACGCACGCCGTGGCGGCGCTGACCGACCTGGGCGGCACGGTGCTCGGCGAGCGCCGGGCGGAGCTGGACGTGGCCGACGGGCCGGAGGTGGTGCTGGGGTGGGTGACCGCCGTGGTCGGCGAGCTGCTGGCCGAGGCGCGGCGGCCTGTCGCTGATCTGGCGGCGATCGGGCTCGGGCTGCCCGGGCCGGTCGAGCACTCGACCGGGCGGCCGATCAACCCGCCGATCATGCCGGGGTGGGACCGGTACGACGTGCCCGCCCACCTGCAGCGGACGTATGCCGTGCCAGTCCTCGTCGACAACGACGTCAACATCATGGCGCTGGGCGAGCGCGGCGCCTACCTGCCGGACGTGGACGACCTCATCTTCGTCAAGGTGGCCACCGGCATCGGCGGCGGCATCATCTCGGGGTCACGGCTGCAGCGCGGGGCGCAGGGCACGGCCGGCGACCTGGGGCACGTGCGGGTGAGCAGCGGCGAGGGCGTGATGTGCCGGTGCGGCAACGAGGGGTGCCTCGAGGCCATCGCGGCGGGGCCGGCGCTCGCCGCTGCTCTGGCCGACGGTGGCGTGGCCGTCGACTCGACCGCGGGTGTGGTCGAGCTGGTGCGCGCCGGCAATGCTGCCGCGGTGCAGGAGGTGCGCCGGGCCGGCCGCGATATCGGCGAGGTGCTCGCGACGATCGTCAACCTCATGAACCCCTCGGCCGTGGTGATCGGCGGGAGGCTGGCGGACGCCGGCGAGCACCTCATGGCGGGGATCCGGGAGGTCGTCTATCAGCGGTCCCTGCCGTTGGCCACCGAGCACCTGCGCATCGTGGCGTCCAAGGCTGGGGCCCAGGCGGGCGTGCTCGGAGCCGCAACGATGGCGGCTGAGCACGTGCTCTCCCCCGAGGCGATCGAGGCCGCCAGCGCGACGGTCGCTTAGGCTGCTTTCCACTCTAGGACCGGAAACTGCTCAGCCTCGGCGCTCCGAAGGTTCGGCCAGAGCCGCTTCAATGGCTCGAATCGCTTCCTCCACGGGCACATGCTCCCAGCAACGTAAGACTCGCCATCCAGACCGCTCGAGGAGCAGGTCGGTGTCTCGGTCTCGAGCCACATTGGTCGCGAGCTTCGCGTTCCACCATTCCGTGTTCGCCTTCGGGCTGGTGCCGTGCGCAGGACACCCATGCCAGAAGCATCCATCGACAAAGACTGCGAGGCGGGCACGAGTAAAGGCGATATCAACAGTCCGGCGCTGATTGCCCGGCACCGGGTAGACGACGCGAAAGCGACGCCCAGCTCGGTGCAGTGCACGCCGTAGCGCGATCTCCGGTGCCGTGTCTCGGCGCGGGGCTGCCGACATGCGAGCCGACACTGCAGCCGAAGATGCACCAGGATGTCGTGGCAGCTTCGATTGACCCATGCACCCAACTTACGGCCTGC
This sequence comes from Serinicoccus sp. CNJ-927, assembly GCF_001942435.1. Classification (NCBI taxonomy): domain Bacteria; kingdom Bacillati; phylum Actinomycetota; class Actinomycetes; order Micrococcales; family Ornithinimicrobiaceae; genus Serinicoccus; species Serinicoccus sp. CNJ-927. The sequence continues at coordinate 223,633 of NZ_MKKF01000048.1, forward strand.
CGGCGCGACGAGTAGCGCTGCACGTGCGAGGCTGGACGAATGGCCAACAAGAGTGACCTGACCCCGTGGGGGTCAAGCCCAGTGGAGTGGTGTAGCGCTGTGATCCCTCGTTTGGGTTCAGGTGGTGAGGGCGGGTAGGTGATCAGCTCCGATCTCGGGTTCGGTGTCGG